>DATBLL010000018.1:0-17164 GCA_036555425.1 Alphaproteobacteria bacterium
CCGCCGAGCGCCCCCGCGCCGGCGCCGATGGCCGCGCCGCAGATGATGCACCCGCCGGTCGCGGCGGTGATGACCGTCCCCGCGGCCGCGCCGATGGCGCCGCCGGAGAGGGTCCGCTGTTCGGTGGTGTTCATGCCGGAACAGGCGCCGAGGGACAGGGCACCGGCGAGGACCAACGGAAGGGCGAAACGCATTGCGAGCCTCCTTATTCTTGTAGCGAGGTATATACGCCGCAGGCCGAATCCGGTTCCCGCCCCGTCCGCTCCTGAGCGATTCGGGCTAAGTCTCTCAACCGTCAGAGAAAGGCGGAATCCGACGACAGGTTGTTGCGCGCCCAGCCGCGCGCCCGAAACCAACCCCACGCCACTCGTGCAAATGGGAAATTCCGCGCTGTCGGGCGCGCGAGACGGCGCCGTTGCGCCGCCACACGATGCGTCGCTGGCCCGCACAGCGTCGCCGTGGCATCAATGCCCGCATGAGCATTCCTCCGGGCACACCCGCTTTGATAGACGCGATCGGCGCCGCGCATGCGCCCGCCGACGCCGGCGCGCGCATTGCCTGCCTCGTGCCGAGCATCACCGAACTTTTCTGCGCCCTCGGCTTGGGCGACCGGCTCGTGGCGCGCACGCGATTCTGCATCCATCCGGCCGAGATGCTCGGGTCGGTGCCGGTGGTGGGCGGCACCAAGAAGGTGAACCT
Source organism: Alphaproteobacteria bacterium (assembly GCA_036555425.1). GTDB lineage: Bacteria > Pseudomonadota > Alphaproteobacteria > Bin65 > Bin65 > SBBV01. Next base: position 700 of record DATBLL010000018.1, read on the forward strand.
CGCCAAGCTGCGGGCGCTGGCGCCCACGCACGCGATCCTCAACGTCGAGGAGAACACGCGCGAGATGGAGGCCGCGCTCCGTGAATTCGTGCCGCACGTGATCGTCACCTATCCGAGGCGGCCCGAAGACAATCCGCCGCTCTACCGCCTGCTCGGCGGCATCTTTGGCAAGGCCGCCGCGGCCGAGGCGCTCGCGGCCAAGTTCGACGCCGCCCATCGCCGCCTGCTCGCGCTCCAGCCTGGCCTGCCCCGGCGCCGAGTCCTCTATTTCATCTGGAAGCATCCCTGGATGGGCATCTCGCGCGGCACCTACATCGCCAACGCGCTCGCGCTCGTGAATTGGCAGGTCGTGGGGCATCGCGACGGCGTTGATTATCCCGAGCTCGCGCTGTCGCCCGAGCTTTTGACCGAAGCCGAGCTCATCCTGTTCAGCACCGAGCCCTATCCGTTCAAGGAGGCCGATCTCGACGAATTCGCGCGGGAGCGGAACTGCCCGCGCACGAAGCTGCGCCTCATCGACGGCGAATACGCCTCCTGGTACGGCCCGCGCGCCATCGCCGGGCTCGATTATTTGGGCGAGCTCGCACAGTCGATTCGCATCTAGTACAGCGTCGGTCTTGGCGTGCGCGTCCGCGCTGGATACGATGCTGCCGGTTCGCAAGGGGAACCTCGCCATGCTCCGCTACGCCGCGCCGGCGGCAAGGACGGCGGCGCCCGCTGCACCGCGCTGTTCCAGCAGACCACGGCCGGCTCGCGCCGGATTTTCCCCGGACGCATCGAGGATTGCCGAGTCCAGGACGGAGGCCGCAATGCATTCGTGGCCGGCACGCGCCGCACTTTTCCTGCTCGCCTGGGCGGCGATCGGCGCTTCGGCCGATGCCCAGGAACGCATCGGCTCCGCCCTGCTCTCGCGCGAACGCGACACGGCAACCGCCGCGATGCGCATTCGCCTTGGCGCCGCGATCGAGGGCGCCGCCCGGCCCAATATGAGCGGCCACGTCACCGCCGTTCCCTACGACCCGGCGCTGCCCACGGTGCAGGTCGCGATCAAGGGCATCGGCGCGCGCCGCGAGCACGAATGCACGTCGAAGCTCGGCTACTACTGGGTGCTCGAGCTCGCGGACATTGCCAATGGTGCCTATCTCGCCTATCGCCCGGACCTCCCGGGCCATATCGGCGACGCCGTGATCCTCTATCCGCCGCGCCCCCGGGCCAAGTTCATGGCACACAGCCGCGTGTGGCCCGGCGAACTCCCCGCTGGCTACGCGCACAAGCAGCTCACCTACGCCATCGACTTCGACGCCGATGGCCGCGCGGACTACGTCGAAGTCAAGCTGTGCTGCGCGCCGCTCGGCAAAGACGGCGCGTGCCCTTCGGGGAGCCAATGCTGGAAGGCCTTCCGCCGCACCCCTCGCGCCTGGCGCGAGGTATGGCACCGCGAGGAGTGCTGATCGTACGGAGTCTCACGCGTGGGGGCGCGCTGCGCCTCAGCTTCCGTCCCTGTAGTGGATGGTGCAGCCATAGGCGATCGTGTCGGCGTCGGCGACTTGCTTGCCGGCCCTGAGCTCGCCGAGCGCGGCGGTGACGTAGTTCTTCGCCTGCGCGATGTCGCTCTGGCGGCTCGAGCGAATCGAGTCGATGCCGCCCTTGTAGAGCAGCTTGCCGTCGGCGCCGATGATGAACATGTGCGGCGTCACGCGCGCGGCGTAGAGCCGGCCGATCTTGCCCTGCGGATCGAGCACGACGTGACTCGGCTTGGCGTTGCGCTCGGCGGTGAGCTTGTTGGCCTCGGCGGCGCCGACATGGCCCTGTTCGCCCGGCGCCGACGAGATGATGGTGATCCAGGTGACGCCCATCGCCTGTGCGACCCCTTGCGTCTTCTGCATGTTGCCGGCGCCGTAATGCTTCCGCACATAGGGGCACTGGTGGTTGCTCCACTCGAGCACCACGAGCTTGCCCTTGAAGTCGGCGAGGCGGACCGGCTTGCCGTTGGTGTCGACGGCGGCGAAATCCGGCGCGGGCTTGCCGAGGTCGGGCCCGGCGGCCAAGGCGGAGCCCGCGAATGCGCCGGCGGCCAACATCGCGGTCAGAAGCTTCAGCATGCTCGTTCTCCCTTGCATGTCGAGGAGCGGCATCACTGGCCGGCCCGCTGCGCGGCGGGACGGTCGGGGAATGCCGCGAATTCGGTCAGCACGATCGATTCGGTGAGGATCTGCGGCAGCAGCGCGGGCGCGCCGGCGCCGGGCGGATAGACGGCATAGACCGGCACGCCGCTGCGGCCGAGCTCGGCGAGCGCGCGCGTGATCGCGGGGTCGCGCCGCGTCCAATCGGCCTTCATCGCGACGATGCCCTTCTTCCTGATCGCGGCCCAGACCGCGTCGCTCTGCAGCACGATCTTTTCGTTGACGATGCAGGTGACGCACCAAGCGGCGGTGAAATTGACGAAGACCGGCCGGCCCTCGCGCCGCAGCGCCTCGAGCTTCGCCGGATCGAACGCGGCCCAGCGCTCGCCGGCCGCGGCCGCGTCGCGCGCCGGCGCGCCGCGCTCGGCCCACGCGACCAGTGCGCCGGCGCCGGCCAGCGCCAGGATTGCGAACGCCGCCGCGATGCGCCGCCCGCGCCGCGCGGCGTTGCGCGCGGCGCTCCACGCCCAGAGGCCGAACGCGATCAGGATCGCGCCCGCGAGCGTCGCCAACAGCGCGCCGTCGCCGGCTTGGAGGCTCAGCACCCAGGCAAGCCACGCCGCCGTCGCATACATCGGAAAGGCGAGAAACTGGCGGAAGCGCTCCATCCACGGGCCGGGTTTCGGCAAGCGGCGCAGCAGCGCCGGGCTATAGCTCAGCGCCAGGAACGGCAGCGCCATGCCGAGGCCGAGCGCCAGGACCACCGCCATCGCGGCCGGCGCCGGCTGCGCGAGCGCGTAGCCGATGGCCGCGGCCATGAACGGCGCCGTGCACGGCGTCGCCACGACGGCGGCGAGGGCGCCGGTGAAGAAGGCGCCCGAGAGACCTTGGCGCCCGGCGAGCTTGCCGCCGACGCCGGCGAAGGCGCCGCCCAGCTCGAATAGGCCCGAGAAGTTCAAGCCGATGACGAACATCAGATACGCCATCAGCATCACGAACACCGGCTCCTGGAGCTGGAAGCCCCAGCCGATCTCGGCGCCCATGCCCTTGAACGCTATGAGCACCGCGCCGATCGCGGCGAACAGCGCCAGCACGCCCGCCGTGTAGGCGAGGCCGTGCCGGCCCATGCGCCTGCCGCCGCCATGCGCGGCAAAGCTCAGCGCTTTCATCGACAGCACGGGGAAGACGCAGGGCATCAAATTCAGGATGATACCGCCCGCGAGCGCCATCAGCAGCGCGAGGCCGAGCGAAAGCGAACTCGCGGCGGCCGGCGCTGCAGCACCCGGCGCGGCCGCGATCGCGAAGGCTTGCGTGACCGTGCCGCTGTCGAGCCGCTCCTTGATCACCAGCACGCCTTCGAATGTCTTCAAGGCGCCCGCTTTGCCCGCGGCCTCGAGCGCGAGCGTGAAGCCCTTGGCGTCGTGGCGCACGGCTTGGCGCGCGGCCGGCGTGATGGCGCCGGGCTCGGTGGGGAAGAATTCGATCGTCTCGATCCGCGCGGCATCGAGCGCGGCGCCGTCGAAGCGCAGCGTCAGCGTCTTGCCGGCCAGCGCGAAGGTCGCCGGCCATGGGCTCGCCTTGGGCAGCGCGGCGCGCGCGGCGTCGAAGATGTCGGCCCAGCGGCCCTCGACCGGCGCCACGCTGCCGGGCGCCTGCACCCCGAGCGTCAGGCGGAACTTTCCGTCCTCGGGCAGGCAGATCTTCTCGCAGACGAGCCAGCGCGCTTCGGCGGCCAGCGTCACGCGCTCGCCCGGCTTCGCGTCGGCGGGCACGCGTACCGCAACGAGATGGATCGCCGTGCCGGTGTAGCCATAGATGGCGATGTTGCCGGGCTCGAGCAGGCGCTGCGGCGCGGGCCATTGGATGGCGCCCGCCGAAAATCCCGGCGGCAGAGTCCACGCGATCTCGGTCTTCTCGCCGGCATCGCCGGGATTGAGCCAATAGGTGTGCCAGCCCGGGCGGATCGCGAGATGCAGCGCGAGCCACGCCGTCTCGCCCGGCACCAGCGCGATGCGCTCGCTCAAGAGGCGCGCGGCGACGTTCTCGGTCTTGACCGTGTCGGAGGCGGCCGAATCTTGGGCATGGGCCGGCGCGGCCGCGAGCCAAGCCGCCGCCACCACCACCCGCATCAAGGCCCTTGCCCGTCGCCGCATCGCCTCCGCCATTGGCATCGCACCGCGCGCTGAGTCTCCGCTACCGGCGCCGGGGGTCAAGCCACGGCGCGGTCGCGGGGCGTCACGATTCCGTTAGCCCGATCAAGCGCTTGCCTTCGCCACAGGCTTCCTTGCCAGCCTCGGGCGACGCGCTTATCCTCCCGGCCCAACAGAGGGAGCAGCGTCGATGATCGAGCCGATGCGCCTCGTTCCGCTCAATCTCATGACGTGGGTCGAGGAACACAAGGATGTGCTGAAGCCCCCGGTCGGCAATGCGCAAATTTGGCGCGATGCCGATTTCATGGTCACGATCGTGGGCGGCCCCAACGAGCGCACCGACTATCACGACGATCCGCTCGAGGAATTCTTCTATCAGCTCAAGGGCAACATGGTGCTGCGCCTCTGGCACGAGGGCGGCCCCAAGGACGTCCCGATCCGCCAGGGCGAGATCCTGCTGCTTCCGCCGCACGTGCCGCACTCGCCGCAGCGGCCTGAGCCCGGCTCCTACGGCCTCGTCATCGAGCGCGTGCGCCCGGCGGGCATGAAGGACGGCTTCATGTGGTTTTGCGAGAAGTGCCACGCGGTCGTCCACCGGCGCGAGGTGCAGCTCGAGAACATCGTCACCGACCTGCCGCCGGTGTTCAAGGAATACTACGACACGCCGGCGCTCCGGGTCTGCCGCAGATGCGGACACCACAACCCCGGCAAGCCAGCCGCGCGGGCCACGGCCGCCGCCGCGGCGATGTAGCCACGCACAAACGATCCGCAACGACTGTGCCGGCACAAAGGCCGGTTTCGTGCCAGGCGCCGCGGGGATTGCGGCGCCGATCAGAGGGGAGCTACCGCTATGGCACTTGCCCTTACTCGCATCCTGCTCTCGCTGCTGTTCGCCGTGCTCGGCTTTTCGAAGGTCATCGGGCTCAGCGGCAACAACATGCAGGCCTGGACCAACTACGTTAAGCCGAGATTGGTCATCCCGGGGACGACCGACCCGCTGCCCAATCCCGATTTGCTCGCGCAGCTCGCCGCCTATGGCGAGCTCATCGGCGGCGTCATGCTGTTCATCGGCCTTTTTTCGCGCCTCACCGCCTTCGCCTTGCTGCTTTTCGTGATCGCCGCAACGATCCTCGGCCATGCGTTCTGGACCTTTGCCGACGCCGGCCAGGCCTACCTGCAGATCCAGCAATTCCTCAAGAATCTGGCGATCATCGGCGGTCTCCTCGCCATCGTCGCCTATGGCGGCGGCGGCGCCAGCATCGACGCGATGTTCCGCCGGCAGCCGGTGTAAGGGCTCGGCGCGGTGACCGTCGTCGATCTCCACAACCACTTCTTCCCCGAGCACTGGCCCGATTGGGACGCGAAGTTCGGCGGCGAGCCGTGGCCGAGCATCCGGAACGATGGCGGCGGCAAGGCCACCATCATGCTGGGTGCCAAGGAGTTCCGGCGCATCGACGAGCGCTGCTGGAACGTGACGCGCCGCATCGCGGACCTCGACCGCGACGGCATCGGCCTTCAGGTGATCTCGGCGACACCGGTGCTGTTCGCCTACGGCCGGCCGGCGAACCAAGCGCTCGAAGTGGCGAAGTTCTACAACGATGCCGCGCTCGAGATGGTCGCGAAAAGCGGCGGCCGCCTCGCCGCGCTGTGCCAAGTGCCGCTGCAGGACCCCGACCTCGCCTGCGAGGAGCTCTCGCGCGCGATGAAGGCGGGGCACCGCGGCGTGCAGCTCGGCAACCACGTCGGCGCCAAAGACTTCGACGATCCCGGCATCGTGACGTTCCTCCAGCACTGCGCCGCGGAGGGCGCCGCGGTGCTCGTCCATCCCTGGGACATGATGGGCGGCGAGCGGATGCGCCGCTTCATGATGGCCTGGACCGTGAGCATGCCGGCGGAAACGCAGCTCACGCTCGTCGCGATGATCCTCGGCGGCGCCTTCGACCGCCTGCCGCGCTCGCTCAAGATCTGCTTCGCGCATGGCGGCGGCAGCTTCGCGTTTCTGCTCGGCCGGCTCGAAAACGCCTGGCACCATCACCCCACGGTCAAGGGCGTCTCTGAGCACCCGCCTTCGCATTATTGCGACCGCTTCTATCTCGACACCGCCGTGTTCAGCCCCGACGCGCTCGCGATGCTGATCAAGACGGTGGGCGAAGACCGCGTCGTGCTCGGCTCGGACTACCCCTTCCCGCTCGGCGAACAGCAGGTGGGCAAGCTCGTGCGCGAGGCGGGCTTCCTGAGCGCGCGCCAGAAGCAGAAGCTGCTCGGCGACAACGCGCTCGCGTTTCTCGGGCTCCAAGGCGCCAAGTCCGCGGCCCGCGCCGCCGAGTAGGCCGCGACTGCATTGATCAATTCAGCACGGATTGACGGCGAGGCCCCTCCTCCCCGGAGAGAATGGGTTGGGGATGAGGAGGCGACGGATTTCAACGGGGAGCGCGGTGCCGCGTCGAGGCGCTTGCGCCGAGGCACAGATCGAGACGCGGGCGCCGGGTCCGCGCATAGCCCTCTCGCGCGCAAACACCCGTCGCCCCCTCGCCCCCCGCCCCCTCTCCCCAAGGAGAGGGGGTGATGCGCAATGCCGGTTGGCTCTGCCTGCTGCTCGTCATCCTGCCGCTGTTCGGCGTCGATCTGATGCTGCCGGCGATGCCGGTCTTCGGCCGCGAGCTCGGCGCCGGCGTGTCGGCGACGCAGGCGACGTTGAGCGTCTTCGCGCTCGGCTTCGCGCTGATGCACCTCGTGCTGGGGCCGCTCGCCGACCGCTACGGGCGGCGGCCCTGCCTCATCGCCGGGCTCGTGCTCTTCACGGGCGCCAGCGTCGCCTGCGCGCTGGCGCCCTCGATCGAGACGCTCATCGCCGCGCGCTTCGTGCAGGCGCTGGGCGCCGGCGCGGGCCCGCTGGTGGCGCGCGCGGTGATCCGCGACGTCTACGGCGCCGAGGGCGCCGGCCGCATGATGGGCTTCGTCATGGCGTTTTTCGGCGCCGGCGCGATCGTGACACCGATCCTGGGCGGCCTCGTCGTCGACGCCTTCGGCTGGCGCGCGAATTTCTTCGTCGCCGCCGGCTACGGCGCAGCACTCCTGCTGCTCGCCGCCGCGCTGCTCGCCGAAACCATGCCGGCGCGCTTGCCGGGGGCGCGCGCGAGCTATCTCCGCGGCTTCGGGGCCTTGCTGGCCGACCGCCGCTTCATCGTGGTGACGGCGAGCGGCTGCCTCATTGCCTCGGCGATGTTCACCTGGATCTCGGGCTCGTCCTTCGTGGTGCAGAACGTCTTCGGCCGCTCGGCCTCGGCGCATGGCGCGATCTACGCGACGACGGTCGCCGGCTTCGTCGCCATGAGCCTCTTCTCGGCGCGCCTCGCGCCCCGGCTCGGCTCCTTGGGCCTGCTCCGCATCGGCAGCGCCATCGCCGCCGGCGGCGGCCTCCTCGGGATAGCCCTCGGCTTCGCCACCGCGCTCACGCTCCTGGCCATGCTCGCCGCGATGGCGCTGATGGCGATGGGCCACGGCTTCACGCTGCCGCAGAGCATGGCGGCGAGCGTGGCGCCGTTTCCGCAGCGCGCCGCCACGGCGTCGGCGCTGTTCGGCTTCCTCCAATACGGCTTCAACAGCGTCGTCGTGATGCTCAACGGCGCGCTCTATGACGGCAGCGCAAGGCCGATGCTGGCAATTGTCGCGTCACTCACTGTTGCCGGAGCCCTGCTCTATGCTCTATTTCGCCCCCGCAGCGCTTGACCGGACCCCGATGGCCACTTCCCAGCCCACCGCCAATTCCGCCCAGATCGAATTCTGGAACGGACCCACCGGCCAGCGCTGGACGCGGCTCGCGAAGCCGATCGAGGACAATCTCCGCCCCCTCGGCGCCGCCGTCCTGCAGCGCCTCGCTCCGCAGCCCGGCGAGCGAATCATCGACGTCGGATGCGGCGGCGGCGACACGACCTTGGCGCTGGCCGAACGCGTGCAGGGGCACGGCTTCGTGCTCGGCATCGACGTTTCGCGCCCGCTGCTCCAGCGCGCTGTGGCACGCGCGGCGAACACGCCCGAATATCCGGTCCGCTTCGTCGAAGCCGATGCCTCCGTCCACGCCTTCGAGCGCGGGACCTTCGACGCCCTCTTCTCGCGCTTCGGCGTCATGTTCTTCGCCGACCCGGCCGCCGCCTTCGCCAATATGCGGCGCGCCCTGAAGCCGGGCGGCCGCCTCGCCTTCTGCTGCTGGCGCGACCGGCGCGAGAATTCCTGGGTCACCATTCCGGTCGCCGCCGCGCGCAAGCATCTCTCCGAGCTGCCGCCGCCGCCCGGGCCCGAGGAGCCCGGGCCCTTCGCCTTCGCCGATTCGGCCCGCATCCAGCGCATCCTGACCAGCGCCGGCTTCACCCGCATCGCCTGCGAGAAGTTCGACTTCGCCCTCGCCTATGGCGACGAGGCCAAGGCGGCAGCCGAATTCCTGACCCAGATGGGCCCGGTCGGCTCGGTCTTGCAGGAGCATCCGGAGGCGCTCCGCACCCAGGTCGCCGACACGCTGGCCGGCATGCTCGAGGCGCAGCGCCAGCCGGGCGGAATCCGCCTGGCCGCCGCGATCTGGATCGTGACCGCGCGAGCCGAATAGAATCGAGCAACGGACAAGGAGGAGGCGACGATGGACATCAAACGCATCAGCCCGGGGCCACGCCTGAGCCAAGCCGTGGTCTATGGCGAAACCGTCTACGTGGCGGGCCAGGTGGCGAGCGATGCCAGCGCCGATGCCGCGGGGCAGACCAAGCAGATCCTGACCCAGATCGACGCGCTCCTCGCCCAGGCCGGCTCCGACAAGTCGCGGGTGCTCTGGGCCAATGTCTGGCTCGCCGACATGGGCGACTACGCCGCCATGAACGGCGAATGGGAGTCCTGGATTCCCGCCGGCCAGACGCCGGCGCGCGCCACCGTCGAGGCCAAGCTCGCCATGCCGCAATTCAAGGTCGAGATCGCCTGCGTCGCCGCCGCCGGCAGCGCCCGCGCCGCCAAGCGCGCCGCGCCCAAGGCCGCGAAAAAGAAGGCTAGGAGAAAATCGCGGCGGTAGCGCCAAATCCGCGCCGGTGGAATCAGCGATAGTCGCGTAGGGGCGCTTCCACCCAATCGGGATGCGCTCTGGGGCCCCCTCACCCCGCGAACCGAGCGCCGCAAGCCGCGCGGCCCCCGCTCCGGTTTTACCGCCCGTTAACCTTAAGAATCTTAAATCGGCGGCTGCTGCTCATTCGAGCCGGAGAGGCTTGCCGTGGATGCCGTCACCTCATCGTGGAACCCGCCCGCGACCGCGCCGATCCCATTGCGCGCGATTCGCACGCCGACCCCGGCGCGCGCGAACGGAGCCGGCTTCCTGACGCAGCTCGGCCTCGGCCTTGCAATCTTCGTGGCCGTGCTCGCGGCCGCCCTGCCGCTGGCGCTGGTTTCGGAGGGTCTGGCACTCGGCGCCGCGGTCGGCGTCGGCGCCGTGCTCGTCGCGCTCCTCGCGTGCCGGCTGCGCATCGCGCTGATGATCGCGACGCTGCTGGCCGTCCTCGGCGCCTTTCCCGGCACGCATTCGGTCCACCTCGCCATGCACGAGACGACCGTTCCCATCCGCCTCGCCGAGCTGGCGCCGGCGTCCGGCGCCGAAATGCGGGGCGACCGCGCCCAGCCGATGCCCGCCGTCGTCGTCATGCCGGTTCGCGCCGAGCTCGGCGGCGCGAGTCTATCGCTCGCCGGCTGGGCGTTTCCCGGCGCGCTCTTCGCGCTCTGGGCGATCGGCTTTGCCGCGCTGCGCCTGAGCCGCGCCTGCGCGCGTTGGCTGCTGCAACGTCTCGGCCGCGCCGGATAGCCGCTCCGGGGAAGGTCGCCGCGATGACCAGCAGTCCCGCCGAGCCGAACGCGGCCGCGCCGGCCGTCCGATCCCGCACCGATACCATCGTTCGCGTCGTCTACGCGGCCGCGATCGACGAATTCACGAAGGGGAGCGGACGCGATGAAGTGCTCCAGGCGTTGCGCGACCGCGGCCTCGGCGGCGAAATCGCGGACGCGGTCGTCGGCCACCTCCTCGAGGCGCGCGGCGATGCCCTTCGTGCCGCAAAGCGCAAGAATGCGTGGAAGCATATCGGCATAGGCGCCGCGGCCGCCATCGTCGGCGCCGCGAGCACGCTCGTCACCTACCAATCGGCCGTCTCATACGGCGGCGTTTCCTACACCGCCGCCTGGATCGCCATGGCAGTCGGCGCCATCGAGCTCGTCCGGGGCCTGATCCAGCTCGCCGACGCTGCCGACGTCTCGGACGCGGACGTCCGCCGCTCGTGGTTGCCGCCGGCCTGAACCTCGGCCGCGGGCTAGCCGATCACGTTCTTCTCCACCACCGGGCGTCCGGCCGCGATGCGCTCGTAGCCGAAGATCGAGAGATCGAGGCTGGTGTAGCGGCCGTGCACGATCAATTCGGCGATCGCCCGCCCGGCGGCCGGTGATTGCTGGATGCCGTGGCCGCTGAAGCCGTTGGCGAAGAGGAAATTGCCGAGCGCCGGGTGCGCGCCCAGCACGGCGTTCTGATCGAAGGTGTTGTATTCGTAGTAGCCGGCCCAGGCGTTGACCGGCTTGATCGCCTCGAAGGCGGGCACGCGCGCGGCCAGCGCCGGCCACAGCACCTCGTCGAATTGCCGGTGATCGACCTCGAGCGGCAGCGCGTCGAGATCCTCGGCCTCGGGCGGCGAGGTGCCGCAGATGAAATACTCGCCTTCCGGCCGGAACCAGATGCCCGAGGTGTCGATGACCAGCGGGCAGGCTTCGAGCCGGCGCCTGGCATCGAAAACGAACACCGAGCGCCGCCGCGCCTCGACCGGCAACGCGATCCCGGCCATCGCCGCCACCGCGCGCGCCCACGGACCGGCGGCGTTGACGAGCGTGCCGCAGGCGAGCCGACCGCCGCCGGCGAGCCGCACCGCCGTCACGCGCCGGCCCTCGCGCTCGATGCCGACCGCTTCGGCCGTCAAGTATTCGGCGCCGAGCGCGCGCGCCTTGCGGCGAAAGGCCTGCATGAGGCCATAGCCGTCGAACCAGCCCTCACCCGTCAAGCCGAGCGAACCGAGTGTGACGCCCTCGAGGGCCAGCCAGGGAAAGCGCGCGGCCAGCTCCGCCGGTGACAACAGCGCGATGTCCGCGCTTTCGCGGCGCTGGATCGCGTGATTCTCGCGCAAGACTGCCTCGTGGCCGGCCGCGGCGAGATAGAGGTAGCCGCCGGTGCGCAGGCCGATGTCGACCGGGTCCCCGTCGACCGCGAGATGCCGGCCGATCTCGCTCAAGAACGCGAAGCCGAAGCGCGACATGCGGATGTTCTCGGGCGTCGAGAATTGCTGGCGGATCGAGCTCGCCGACAGCGCCGAGGATGCGCGCGTGTAGCTGGGGTCGCGCTCGATGACCGTGACGCGGCCCTTGAACGCGGGATCGCTCGAGAGGAAGAACGCGATGGCGCTGCCGATGGCGCCGCCGCCGATGATCGCCACGTCGATGCTGGACGGCATGGTTCAGCTTCGCCGGCGGCAGCTCAGGCCGAGCCGAGACAGCCGAGACGCGCCCTAATGCGCGAGCATCTCGTTCATCGCCCGGAGGCGGCGGACGAGCGTGCGCATCACGTCGATGGCGAAGAACGGAGTCTGATGCACGAGCAGCAGGAAGAGCGGCTCGTCGATCGCCACGGCCTCGCAATCGGTCCGCGCGATCACGCTCGCGCTGCGCGGCCCGTAGTCGATCATCGCCATCTCGCCGAAGATGCCGCCCTCGCCGACTTCCTCGACCTCGCGGCCTTTCGCGACGACCGCCGCCTTGCCCTTGTGCAGATAGAACATGTGGGTGCGGGGCTCGCCTTCGTGCATGATCTCGCTGCCCGCGGGATAGCGCTTCGCCACGCCGCCCAGGCGCAGGATGATGCTGAAATCGATGTCGCGGTCGCGGGAAATCGTCATGGACGGGCCGGTGAGCGATGCCGCGCGAAGGCTAGCCGCAGGCTGCGGCGCCGTCAAACCGCAAGCGGCCGGGGCATAGCGGCAAGCTCCGTCGCGTCGAATGGTGCCCGCTGCGGGAGTCGAACCCGCACTCCCTGACGGGAAAGGGATTTTAAGTCCCTTGCGTCTACCGGTTCCGCCAAGCGGGCGCGGGGCGAAACTAGAGCATGTGCCGCCCGGAGGGAACGCGCCGTCCCGGCCCCCCCGGACGCTACCGTGCGGCCGCGCGCGATTCGTCGAGGCTGCGTGCGACGCGGAAGCCGATATAGACCTCGCCCACCTCGGCGTCGGTGCTGGTGCGGCTGGTCACGCGCAGGCTCGATGCGGCGAGATCCCATGACCCGCCGCGCAGGACCCGGCCCGAACAGTCGGCCGGCCCGGGCCGCGCGCCGCCGTCGGCGGGCGCGCCGGCGTCGCTTGGCGCCCAGCAATCCTGGGTCCACTCCCAGACATTTCCGAGCATGTCGTGGAGCCCGAACGGATTGGCGAGGAATCTGCCGACCGGCGCCGCCTGGCGCCCGTCCCGCGGGCTGCCGCAGTCCAGGCAGTCGGCGCGATTGCGCCCCGGCGTCTCGCCCCAGGCATAGCGCCGCGGCGTTAGGCGCCGGCGTCTTCGGGGTGCACCTTGTCGGACGGCTGCAGCTCGACGCCGAGCAGCGCCTTGGCCTGGCCGACCCAATCGTCGCGCGCGATGCGGCCGGGAAATTTGAGGTAAGCATCGAGCCAGGCGACGTTGGCCGGCGTCAGCGCCGCGATCTGCTCGTAATGATAGATGCCGAGCGAATTGAGCACGCCCTCGTTGCGGGGCCCGATGCCCTTGATGCGGCGCAGATCGTCGGCCTTGCCGCCGCGCGGCGCCGCAAGGCCCGGCGGCCTCTCGCCCTCCTCCACCGCGGCCAGCGGCGCGGCCGATGCGGCGGGCGGCGCGCCCGCGCCGGCGCGAGCGGACGAGGGCGCCGTTTCCTCGGCGCGGCCGCGCGCCGCGGCGAGGTCGTGTTCGGCCTTGGCGCGCAGGCGCTCGGCCAGCGCCAACTGCGCGCGCAGCGATTCGATTTCCGCGGCGCCCTTGGCCCGCTCCACTTCGACCTCGATCGCGGCGGCCGCGGCGGGCGCCACCGCCTCGATCAGCTCGGGCACATCGGCGGGCGACGGCCGCGCGCGCAGCCGCCGCTCGGCGGCTTCGGCGCGGGCGCGGTATTGGCCGGCGGCCGTCTCCATGTCGACGAGCCGCGCCTCGAGATCGCCGCGCGCCGCCGCCTCCGCCGCCGTTTGCGCCGCGGCCTTGGCCTCGATCGTGCCCTGCGAGCGCTGGTAGCGCCGGAGCTGATCGACGAGGCCCTCGTGCGCGCGCTGGAACGCCGCCGCTCGGCGATTGGCGCCCGTGCCGGCGAGCCCGAGGCCGATCAGCCCGCCGAAAACGGCCGCCGCCGCGACGAAGACGAGGATTTCGGTGAGCAGCCAGACCATGCCGATGCTTTCCGGGGAGCGGCCTAGGGCACGATCCTGAACACGATGCGCCGGTTGCGCAAGCGCCCGGCATCGCTCGCGCTTTCGCCGAGCGGCTGCATGTTGCCGTAGCCCACCGCGCGCAGGCGGCGGCGCTCGGCGCCCGCGCGCGAGACCGCGTCGGCCACCGCCTGCGCCCAGCGCTCGGACAGCGCGCGCGATGCCTCGGGATCGCCGGCGCCGGGGCCGTGGCCGCCGATCTCGACGACGAGGCCTTGGCAGCGGCGCGCCGCCGCCGCGAGGCGCTCGAACAGGCGCCGCTGCCGGCCGAGCAGCGTGGCGCCGTCGAAGACGAATTCGATGCTCGCGGTCCGCGCCACGGCATCGAACAGAGCCTGGCAGCGCTCCGCGGCCGCAATTTCGCCGCCCTGCAGCGCCTCGTCCAGCGTCGTCGTGACTTCGAACTTGGCCTGGAACCCTTTGGGCATGCGCTCGCTGACCGCGGCCGCGATCGCGTGCGCGGTCGCATCGTCCTTGGCCGCGCCGCGCAGGAGGAGCTCGTCGTCGGTCAGCGTCGCGGAGCCCGCCTCGAGCCGCGCCACGGCCTCGATCGCGAGCCGCGCGGCCGCGAGCCAATCGCCGGGCGGCGCGCCCTGCGCCAGATGCGTTTCGTCGGCGACCGCGCCGCCCAATGCCGGCCGCGCCAATGCCGCGAGCGTGCTCCGCGCCTCGCGCGAGGGATGATGCCCGGCGATGGCGCCGCCGCCTTCCGCCTTTTTCACGATTTGCCAGAAATAGGGCCGCACGACCGGCACGGCCTGGTCGCTGGCCAGGAATTCGACGTCGGGGCCGCCCGCGCGCGGGCGCGGATCGAGCCGCCCCCGGCCGAGCGCCGTCATCCGTGCGCGCGGCACGCCGCGCCGCGCCAATTCGTCCGCCAGAGCTGTCGCGCGCGCGTGGCCGAGGCGCAGATTGGCCGCCGCGTCGCCCGCGGACGCGTCGCCCGCCGCGAAGACGTGCAGGTAGACCCCCTCGCAGCGCCGAAGCGCCCGCGCCATCCGGTCGAAGAGGCGCGCGGGCGCAGCGACGAGCGCGGCCCCGCCCGGCGCGAAGGCGAAGGCGTGGCCGGCCGCGACCCTGTCGATCAGCGCCTGGCAGTTCTTGGCCAAGGCGATCGGACTGCCGCGCAATTCCGCATCGAGCGGCGTCAAGACCTCCGACGCGCCCTCGTAGCCCGCGGGCATCGCGCGCGCGAGCGCCAGCGTCACGCTGTCGAGCGCCGCATCGTCGTGGACCAGCCCGCGCACCGCGAGGCGGCGGTCGCTCAAGCTCGCCTCGCCCTGCTCGACGAGCGCCGCCAATTCCACCGCGAGCTTGGCGGCGGCGAACCAGTCGCCTTCGGGCGCGCCGCGGGCGAGGCGCAGCGAGAGGCGCAGCGCGCTGCCGAACAGCGAGCGGCCGAGATCGCCGACGCGGTCGATCAGCTCGGGCGACGGGGCGACCCCGGTCAAGGTCACGCTGCCGTCGGCGTTGCGGATCGCGCGGAAGACGAACGGCGTGGCCACCATCGCCGCGGTGGTGCGGTCGGTCACGCGGTTGATGCCCGGCGTGGCCGCGACCACGGCGAGGGCGCGAACGCGGTCTTCCTCCGTGAGCGCCGTTCCGCTCAGCGCGAGATCGCGCCCGTCGATCTGGATGGAGAGCGCATCGAAGCGGCGGTCGAGGCCGCGGCGCTTCAGCTCGGTCACCGCCGCGAGCGCGATCTGGCGCTCGATCGGGCGCGCCTTCATGGCGACGGCGGCGCCCCAGAGCACGACGACGCCGAGCACGCCGATCAGCCAGACGGTGCCGCGCCTCATCACGTTGATCTTGCGCCTCCCTCTGTTTCGGGCGGCCCGCCGGGCGGCGCGGCCGCGGCGAAGACTGCAACCCGGCCCGGCCCCGGCGCAACCGCTCTGCGCCCAGCGGAAATGCGAAGAGCCCCGCCGTGTCGGCGGGGCCCTCCTCCAATACGCAGCAGGTTCGCTACTGCGTCTTCTTCTTGTCGGCCGGCGGCGGCGCCGCGGCTTCCTTGGGGCATACGACCTTGTATTGGCCGCGCTTGACGTTGTCGCGTACGCGGATCTCGTGCTTGGCGCCCTCGTGCGCCTTCATCCAGTCGCTGCCCTTCTTGCTGAGGTAGTACTTCTGGCCGCACATCTCGGCCGCGGTGTAGTTCTTCTTCTTGGCGGCCGACATCTTGTCGTAGGCGGCTTGGGTCACGACTTCGATCTGCGCGGCGGCGCCCGGCTGCTTGGCCTTGCGGTCCGCCTTGATCGCGGCCTGTTTGCCGTCCTGATAGGCGGTGAAGTAGATCTTGCCCGCATTGGCGGTGCCCGCGGCGGCGACGATGAGCGCCGCGGCGAGCGGTAGAACGTATGTCTTCATTGAGGGTCCTCACGAGGGGGTGTTAGGGGCAATGTGCCACCGGCGGCGAATTTACCGAAGCCGCCGCGGCCCGTCACGCCCTTAAGCCCGCCTTTTGGCGGGCGACCGCGTGGAGCCGCGCCCGTCGCCGGTCGCGCCGCCGTTTACCATCCCGGCGCCTTGGGGCGCCGGCGGCCGTTAGCTATACGCGGGCGGCGAGGCGGCGATACCCGGGCGCGGCAAGGTCACAGCAAGTTGAGCCAGAATGGTTTTCGAGACGCCTCGGGATGCCGCATCGGACCTGCGGCAGAGGGCCCTGGCATCCCAGATGCCGGACGAGATATCACACCGC
>DATBLL010000023.1:0-28907 GCA_036555425.1 Alphaproteobacteria bacterium
TCACGATCTCGAGCGACATCGTCTTCGGGTTGAAGCGGATGCCCTTGTTCTTCGCTTTGCCGAAGATCATCGGCTTGCCGTGCACGAGCTCCAGCTGCTGCTCGTCCTTCACGTCCTTCTCGGCGAAGCTGTCGAAGGCGCCGTCGTTGTAGACGATGCAGTTCTGGATGATCTCGACGAACGAGCAGCCCTTGTGCGCGGCGGCGCGCGAGACGATGCCGGGCATGTGGTCCTGCCGGCGGTCGATCGTGCGCGCGATGAAGCGCGCATTGGCGCCCATCGCGAACTGGAGGGCCGAGACCGGCGGGTCGATCGAGCCGGTCGGTGTCGAGGGCGAGCGCGTGCCGAGCCGCGACGTCGGCGAGTACTGGCCCTTCGTGAGCCCGTAGACCTCGTTGTTGAACAGCAGGATCTTGAACCCCACGTTGCGGCGCAGCGCGTGCATCAGGTGATTGCCGCCGATCGAGAGCCCGTCGCCGTCGCCGCCCACGACGAAGACCGTGAGCCGCGGATTGGCGAGCTTCACGCCGGTCGCAATCGCCGGCGCGCGGCCGTGGATCGTGTGGAAGCCGTAGGTCGCGACGTAATAGGGAAAGCGCGCGGCGCAGCCGATGCCGGAGACGAACACGGTGTTGGCCGGATCGGCGCCCATGTCGGCGAGCGCCTTCTGCACCCCGCGCAGGATCGCGTAGTCGCCGCAGCCCGGGCACCAGCGCACATCCTGGTCGGTCGCGTAGTCTTTCGGCAGCAGCTTCTTGGGAGATTGGATGTTCATTGCATCTACTCGGCGGCTTGGCGGTGGGCGAGGCGGTCGCGGATCGCGACCTCGATCTCGGAAATCTTGAAGGGTTTGCCGGTGACCTTGTTGAGCCCTTGCGCGGGCACGAGATATTGCGCGCGCAACAGCGTCACGAGCTGGCCGTCGTTCATCTCGGGCACGATGACCTGGTCGAACCCTTTGAAGAGTTCGCCCAAGTTTCGCGGCAGCGGCCAGATGTAGCGGAGATGGATGTGCGAGACGTCGAGCCCGTCTTCGCGGCAGCGGTCGACGGCGCGGCTGATCGGCCCGTAGGTCGAACCCCAGCCGACGACGGCGAGCCGGCCCTTGCTGTTGCCGGCTTCGACGCCCTGCAGCGGAATGTCCTTGGCGATGTTGAGGATGCGGTTGCGCCGCACGTCGGTCATCTTCTGATGATTCTCGGGCTCGTAGGAGATGTTACCCGAATTGTAGTCCTTCTCGATGCCGCCGATGCGGTGCATGAGCCCCGGCGTGCCGGGCTTGGCCCAGTTGCGCACGAGCCGGTCGTCGCGGAGGAACGGGTGGAAGCCCGCCGGTTCCGCGCGGAATTTCGCCGGGAAGGGCTTGAGCTTCGAGACATCCGGGATCCGCCAAGGCTCCGAGGCATTGGCGATGTAGCCGTCGGTCAGGAGGATGACCGGCGTCATGTAGTGCACGGCAATGCGCACCGCCTCGATCGCGACCTCGAAGGCGTCGCCGGGCGAGTTGGCGGCGAGTACGGCGAGCGGCGCGTCGGCGTTGCGGCCCCACACCGCCTGATACAAATCCGACTGCTCGGTCTTGGTGGGGAGGCCGGTCGAAGGCCCGCCGCGCTGCGAATTGATGAGCACGAGCGGTAGCTCGGTCGCGATTGCGAGGCCGAGCGCCTCGGTCTTGAGCGCCACGCCCGGGCCGGAGGAGGATGTGACGCCGAGCGCGCCGGCATAAGAGGCGCCGATGGCGGCGCAGGCTGCGGCGATCTCGTCCTCGGCCTGGAAAGTGAGGACGTCATACTCCTTCAACGCCGCCAGCACGTGCAGCAGCGCCGAGGCCGGCGTGATCGGATAGCCGGCGAACACCATCGGCAGGCCCGCGAGCCGCGCGCCGACGACCAGGCCCCACGCCACCGCCTCGGTGCCGGTAAGCGCGCGATAGAGCCCGGGCTGGATCGGCGCCGCCGGCACGATCACTTGGCCGATTTCGGCCGGCATCTCCGAGGTCTCGCCGAAGGCGTGACCCGCCTTGAGCGCCGCCACGTTCGCCTCGGCGACCGTCGGGTTCTTGGCGAAGCGCGTCTTCAGCCAGTCGATCGTCACCTGGGGATCGCGGCCGTACATCCAATAGACGAGGCCCAGCGCCCACATGTTCTTGCAGCGCAGGCCGTCCTTCTGCCCGAGGCCGAATTGCGCGACCGATTCGAGCGTGAGGCGCGACATGTCGATCTTGAGGGTCTTGTAAGGATCGAGCGTGCCATCCTCGAGCGGGTTGCTGGTGTAGCCGCACTTGCGGAAATTCTTCTCGGTGAACTCGCCCACGTCGACGATGACGAGGCCGCCGCGCTTGACGTCCTTGACGTTCACCTTGAGCGCCGCCGGGTTCATGGCCACGAGCACGTCGAGCTCGTCGCCCGCGGTCTTGATCGTGCGCGCGCCGAAATTGATCTGGTAGGCCGAGACGCCGAACGTCGTGCCGACGGGGGCGCGGATCTCGGCGGGAAAATCCGGAAACGTCGCAAGGTCGTTGCGCGCCAGCGCCGTCGCTTGCGTGAACTGGCTTCCGGTCAGCTGCATGCCGTCGCCGGAATCGCCGGCGAAGCGGATGACGGCGGATTCGATCTCGCGCCGATCACCCCGGGCGCGAGCGCCGACATTTCCACCTTCCATGATCGTCACGTCCTCCGAACCTGGGGCGCGAACTTTAGTGCGCCCGATGCGGCCGCAAAAGGGCCGCCCATTGCGTGCATAGGATTTATTATAGGTCTAAAATATCCGAACTCAAATAGTACGTACACGAACATGTTTCTCTTGGATCCCAAGGCACTTAATCGGCTTTAGCCGCGGCGCGAAAGGGGGCCGAAACCGCGCCGGCGGGCGCGTCCAGCGCTGCCAGCATCTCGGCCACGGTCGCGAATTTCCGTCTCGGGGCGGGGGCCACGGCGGCCGCCGTCTCGGCGGCTTCGATGCGCTTCCAGTCGGCGAAATACACCACCCTCACTTTGCGCTCGGCAAGCAGCGCTTCAAGGCCCGCGCGGCCGGGCTTCCCTTTGTTGCTCGTGCCGCCGGTATCCGCCGCGATCTGCTCGGCGGCTGCGTCGCCGTCGGGCTTGTTGGTGCCGATGACCCCCGAGGGCCCGCGCTTGATCCAGCCGACGGCGTAGAGCCCGCGCTCGATGCGTCCCTCGGTGTTGATGGCCTTGCCGTCCTTGAATGGCACGCCGGGAATGGGGTGCGAATAGTAACCGATGGCGGGGATCACGAGCCCGCATGCGATTTCGAAGAACCCGCCGGTGCCGATCGCGCGGCCCTTCTCGACGCGCGTCTTCTCGAAGCGCACGCCGGTTACCCGCTCGCCGCCGAGGATCTCGACCGGGTTCGCGAAGAAGACGAAGTGGACGCGCTTCTTGCGCGCGCCCGGCGCGATCTTCGTGAACTCGCGCAGCGTGTCGATGTTGCGCTGAATCAGGCGGAGCTGGCGGTCGCTGAACTCCGCCTTCGCCTCTTCGGGAATCGTCTCGGGCAATTGCGCCGGATCGACGATGGCGGCCGCGTCCTTCAGATGCCCCATCTCGCGCAGCTCGACATTCGTGAACTGCGCGTGCAGCGGCCCGCGCCGTCCCACCATGTAGACGTGCTTGATCGGCGCCTTGTGGATGACCTGCGCCGCGTGCTCCATCAGATCGGTCGCCGCCATTTCGGCCGGCGTCTTCACCAGCACGCGCGCCACGTCCACGGCCACGTTGCCGACGCCGATGACGACGACGCTCTCGGTGTCGAGACCGGGCTTCAAGTCGCGCGCGGCGGGGAGCCCGTTGTACCAATTGACGAAGGACGCAACGCCGAGGACGCCCTGCTTGTCGTCGCCCTTGATGCCGAGCTTCTTGTCGGTCGAGCAGCCGGTTGCGAGCACGACCGCATCGTAGTGCTGGCGGAGCTCGGCGACGCTCACGTCGCGCCCGGCCTCGACATGGCCGAAGAACCGCACGCGCGGATCGAGCGCGAGCTTCTCATAACTCTTGGCCACGGTCTTGGTCTTGGCGTGATCGGGCGCCACGCCGTAGCGGATGAGACCGTAGGGCGTCGGCAGCTTCTCGATGATGTCGACCGTGCAGTCGGCCCATTTTTCGAGGACCGACTCCGCCGTGTAGAA
Organism: Alphaproteobacteria bacterium; assembly: GCA_036555425.1. Taxonomy (GTDB): domain Bacteria; phylum Pseudomonadota; class Alphaproteobacteria; order Bin65; family Bin65; genus SBBV01. The sequence goes on from DATBLL010000023.1 coordinate 4,145, forward strand.
GCCGCTCGGCCCCGATCCGACAATGCAAATCGCGAGCCCCATTTGGCCGCGTGGTCCTCCCTCAAACGCGCGCTTCCCACGAGCGCGCTCGTTCCCCGAGAGCGAGACCCTAGCGTACACACGCTTAACGATTCCAGCGAGAAAGAATCCCCCTCTTCCCGGCGAGAGGGGACAGGGGCGAGGGGGTGACGGAATTGGGCAGGGCGCGTCTCAACGCGCGGCTACACGTTTGCGCAGGAAGCGAGGCGTGGGCTCAAGCGCCGCGGCGCGCGGGAAGCCTCTTTAACTCGAAGAACCGTCAGCCGATAGTAAAGGACCGCTGACGTGGCTGGGCCGGCGACGTTGCCGCGGTGGTCGTAGCGGATCGCGGTCTGCCCGCTGGTGTTGGTGACCGAGGCGAGCCGCCCGATGCCGTAATTGCCGGCCGCGGTGCTGTCGTAGCCGTAGGTGATGTTGAAGGCGGCGGCGCCCGAAAAGGTCGCGGCCGTCACCCGGTTCAGGGCGTCGTAGCTGTATTGCACGACCTGCCCGCGCGCATCGGTCTTTTGCGTCACGTTCCCGGCGGTGTCGCGGACATAGACGATGGTGCCGCCGTCGGGGCCCGCTTCCTGGATGACCTCGCCGAAGCCGTTGTGGACATAGCTCGTCGTGATGCTGCGCTCGTCGCTCTCGCCGGTGACGTTGTTCTGCGCGTCGTAGCCGGTGTTGCGCACGCCCATCAGCGGGTTGGTGGCGGTGATGAGCCGGTTGAGCGCGTCGAAGCCGAAGGTGCTCGTCTTGTTGAGCGGGTCGGTGAGCGAGACGAGATTGCTGTCGTTGTCGTAGCCGAATTGCATCGGCTGCAGCCATTATTTCTTTCTAATTGCCGTTTCGGCGCCCCCGGCCTGCTCAAAGGCTTCATCGATAGTATAGTCAATATTTGCAACTCCCCACTGGTTGATGCGTCCGCCCTTTCGCACCCAATCGACGACACCCATTGAGTGGCGGACCCTAGTCCTGTGCCAGGCGACGTCACCTGTCCATCGGTTGCGCGCAAAATAGGGCAGAAGCTTTCTGAAGCGAGGCGCAATTCTGTTGAAAAGTTTGATTGAGTTAGGCTTTTCGCACATGGATTGCGTTTTCGTGTCGTACCAATGTGATTTGGCGCCGAGTTGGGCCATCAACAACGTGTTATTCTCAATACGACTTGGGTAAAGCAATACCCACCCGAGATCAGCCGGCAAGAGCGTCCGAAGATCAATTGCGGAGACTTGCGGCTCCCGTATTGAAAACCAGACGCGCTCAGCAAGAGTTCCGTCTCGAAATCTTGTCGTATTGGGTCTGTGGTAGACTTCGATCCGAGAATCGATCAGAAATTGCTCAAGGATGACCCACAGGGACAAGTCTGCCGAAATCCGGCACACAGCGCCCTCGCATTCTTCTGGCGTCATGAAAAATACTATTCCGCGGGAAGCCAACCCAGGGTCTCGCTGCTATTTCATCGTCTAATTGGAGTGAATCGCACATTGCCTCCGGGAGTGGGTCTCAGCAAGTCTCCGAGAGCCCTGCACTCGCGTGCAACCGGCTCACCGCCATTTATCGTATCTCCAATATTCTCGCGATAAATGCGGCCTTGAGGATCGATTGTGGTAATGTCCGGACGCCTCATTCCACCACCAACAATTGGCACGATTTCCTCAGGCAATGTCGGACCGCCCCCGATTAGATGATGGCCCCGGGCTAATAGCTCCTCGATGCGCTCCGCGGCCGTCCGCTGATGCGGAATGCCTCCTCTGCTGCCGAACGGACTGGCGGGCAAGATGCATTCCCGCCTCTCACGCAATTCTCGAAGGAATTGCTTGAGACGGACCACGTCGGCGCGCGTATACTCGACCGGACCTGGAGGACGAAAACTGAGCGGCCCCCGAGCGCTCGGATCAATCTCGGCAATTCGCGCCGATATCCTTTCGAAAAGTCCACGCCATATGGCATTGCTAACGGTCGGCCTTGGCATAACGGAGCCGCCGCGAGCACTCGATCCCTGTGCGCCAAATCGGTCAATGAAAGATTGCGGGTTGGCAAATCCATATTCAAAGGCATTTGGCGCAATCCACATGCCAACCGGATCGACGCTGAGATACCGTGCCAGCGTCGGATCGTAATCGCGCAGGTAGTTGTAGAAGTACGCCGCCGCGGGGTCGGCCCACTGGCCGGGGAAGCGCAAGGGGTTCTGGACCGCGCCGGCAATGGCGTGGGTGCGGCCGTAGGGGGTGAACTGGCCGTCCCAGACGATGGCTTGGGTGGCGTCGGTGATCTTCTGCGGGCGCTCCAAGTGATCGGCGTGGACGAAGTAGAGCGTGGCTGAGGCCGCCGGGCCAACGACGAGGCCGATGGGCTTCGTGCCGAGCCAGATGTATTCGCGGATGACGGTGCCGGTGCCGTCGCTCTCGGCGATGAGGCGGCCGTCCTGGTCGTAGTGGAAGTGCGTGGTCGCGGCTCCCTCGACGCGGCTCACCCGCTCGCCGAACGCATTGTGCTTGTAGCTGATCGTGGTGGCGCCTGTGCCCGCAACCGTGATTGTCTGCGGCCGGCCGTCGGCGCCGATCGCGATGGTGACGGTGTTGCCCGATCCGCGGTCGTCGAGCGTGATGTCGCCAGCACTGTTATGCGTGAAGGTGCGCGTCGGCAGCCCGATGGTTGCCACCGACTGGAGGCGGTTGTTGGTCGTGCCGTAGGTGAATGTCTCGGCCGGCCGGCCCGAGAGGTTGCGCGTCAGCCGATTGTCGGCGGCGTCGTAGCTGTAGGTGATCGCGCCGTAGGCGCCGGTGGCGGCGGTCAGCCGCTGGAGGTTGTCGAGCGTGAAGCTCTGGTTGCGCGCCGGTGCCAGATTGTCGGTGATGCCGGTGACGTTGTCGGCGAGGTTGTAGCCGTAGACGAGGTTCTGGATCGCGGTGCCGCCCTGCGCCGTCACGATGCCGGAAAGGCGATAGTCCTGATCCCAGGTGAACGTCGCGGCCAGCGCGTTGCCGTGCACGAGGCTCGCGATCGGGCCGAACGGCATGTAGGTGATCGCGGTCGCGACATCGACCGCAGGTGGCGCGGCGTCGGTCTTGGTCGTGACGCTGGTCACCCGCCCCAGCGCATCGCGCACATAGGTGACGATGCGCCCCGAGGGGTAGACCATCCCGACGAGGTTGTCGGCGAGGTCGTATTTGAATTCGGTGGTGTAGAGCACCCCGCCGATCGTGCGGTCCTCGCGGACCACTTCGCCGGCGCAGGCCGCCGCACGTTTCAGTGGTGCATTGGCATTTCGATGGGCGCTCGCACCAATCGTGTCAGCGCCGCAGAACCACAATACACGTCTCGTCTGGGCGAGGGTGATATATTGAGGGTGCTGCAATCAAACCGCGATTCGAATCGCCGGCGCCCTATCAAGAGCAAACATTGGACTATTTGCGGATTTGCAATCGCCACTCCGCTGCGCGCAGTCATCAACGGTCCACTCGCTGCCCTGTCGCAATTAGGCGTGGGCCCGGCGCGAGGGGAAATGCGCTACTCCAGCGTCAGCACCAAATACCTGAGCTCGGTCTCCACCTCGTCGAGTGCCGCGGGCAGGCCGGGCGCGGGGTGGCGCCAGTAGCAGGCGCGGATGAAGCGCTCGCGCGCCAAGGCGAGCGCGAATTTCCATTCCTCCTCGAGATGCGGCGAGCGCGAGGCGGCCGAGGACCAGAAAAGCTGGAAGCGCTCGGCGGCTTCAATGCGCTTCAGGATCTCGCGCTCCCATTCGCGCCCGCGCATCTCGAGGATTTCGGCCAGGAACGGGCTGTCGAGCTGCGTGCCGACGGCGGCGAAGCGGTCGGCGATCTCGCCGTCCTGCGGCGCATAGGCCGGGAACACCGCGTCGAAGGTGTCGGCGGCGAGCGAGGCCGTGTTGCTGATGGGATGCGCGCGCTCGCGCCCGACCGTGTAGGCGAGGCGCTGCTCGCCGACCAGCAGCGGACCGACGAAGAAGAGGATGGCGCCGGCGCCCGGCCCTTCCGCATAGCCGGGCGCGCCGGGATTGGCCATGACGCGGAAATTCACGCGGTGGAAATTCTCCCACCATTCGACCGTGGCGCGCGGCGGATTGATGCGGCAGCCGGGCAGCGAGGGCACGACGGTGATGGCGGCGCCGGGCTTCAACGAATAGCGCAGCGCGCTGCGCCGTTCCGGAGTCTCGCCGGGGCGACCCTCGTAACGCGCCATGTGATCCTGGCGCACGAAGCTGTCGATGCCGGGCTCGTGGAGATAAACGGCGAGATCGAGCCACTGCCCCGGCTGCAGCAGCAGCGGATGGAATACCGAGAAGCGCGCCGGCAGGATCGCGGCCTCGGCATCGGACGCGGCGGCGGCGGGCGGGCCGGAGGCTTCCTTGGGCGGCGCCGTCACCACCTGCGCGCGCCCCTTGCGATAGATCACCGTCGTCTTCTTCTCCTCGCCGCCCGGCGGCTGGGGCAGCGGCGGCGGCGCCACGATCGGCGGCGCGGCCGAGGGCTTCTCCGCGGCGCGGCCGGCGGAGCCTTCGCGTCCCATCCGCACCGTCGCGATATCGTCCTGGTTCGCGGGGCCGGAAAACTGTTGCGGCGCGCGCGGCGCCGCGGCGCCGGCCGCGGCCTCGCGCCCAAGCCGCACGGTCGGCGCTTCCGAGGCAGGCGTTGCCGGCTGCGCGCGCCGCGGCACCGGGCCGGCATCGGCCTCGCGCGTTCTGACGGTTGCGCCCTCGTCCTGCGCCTTGCCCGGGAAGACCGGCTTCGTGCGATCGTCGCGGCGGATCGCTGCGCGATCCGACGCGGCCGGATCGCGCAGCGGCAGCGTCGGGATCTCGCCCTGGGTCGCGGCGCCGAAGGCGGCGCGCAGCGCACTCACATTCTGCGGCCGATTCTGCGGCGGAATGGCGAGGCCGTGCCGCAAGGCGGTGACGAACTGCGCCGGCCATGCGCCGGTGACGGCGTCGAGCGCGGTCGCGGCCGGATCGGGCAGGCCGCTCGCGATCTCGCGCCGGCGCTTCACGGGATCGGGCGGCGGCTTGCCGGTGACGAGGCGGAACAGCGTCGCGGCGAGCGCATAGATGTCGGTCCAGGGACCGAGCTTGCCGCTCGGCTGGAAATACTCCTCGGCGCGATAGGCGTCGCGCGCCGAGATCTGCGCGCCGCGCTCGGGCGCGCCGAGCGTGCGGCGCACGAGATGCGCGCGCCCGAGCGCCGCCGTGCCGTCGCGGCGGATCGCGATCGCGGCGGGGCAGAGGTCGAGGTGAAGCAGGCCCGCCTTGTGGATCGCATCGATGCCGGCGAGCAGAGAGGGCAGGATCTCCTGCACCTCCTCGGGCGAAAGCGATTCGCTCGGGCCCAGGAGCCGGTCGAGCGTGCGGCCGTCGGCGGCCTCGACCACGAGATAGACGGTGGAATTGGCCGCGAAGCAGTCGAGCAGCGGCAGCACGTTGGCGTGGTGGAACGCCTTGAAGTCCACCGCCAGCGCCTGGATCTCGGCCACGCCGGCGGCGAAGAGCGGGCGGAGATCCTGGTCGAGCGGCTCAACCGTGAACGCGCTGGACGCGGCCGCGCCCGGCGCGGACGCCGCCCGCCGCGCGATGCCGGGGGGCAGGAATTCCAGGATCGTCACGCGCCGCGCGCTCGCCGCATCGTGCGCGCGATAGACCGGTCCGTCCGGCCCGCCCGTGGCCAGCGGCTGCTCGATGCGATAGCGCCCGACCATCGTGCCGGGCGGAAGGATGTCGGCGGTGGCCATGCAACGCGGGACTGATGCGGAAGGGACTTATACGACGTAACGCGCTTCCGGTCGCTAGGGGTGGCTGGCGAAGACTTGGGCCGGACAAGGCCTGCGACGCCGATTGATATTTTTCGAATGCGCGCACCGCGCAGCGGAACCGACGCCTCGCCTAAGCGTATTTCCCGACGCACTTCTTCCGGGGGACGGCCATGCGAGCCTGCGCTCGGCACGTCGTCTACGCTCGGCCGCGCGCGCCCGGCGTTCGCGGCCCCGCGCCGAATGCTGCGCACCCGAGCAGCCGCGTCTCTCCGGCTAACGATCTGTCGCAGAACGCAATTCCTTCGTCCGCGAGCCGTTTCGGCCCGCGCTGAGTGGCAACTCGGCGGGGGCGCCGCCCCTGCCGCAATGGTGGGAGGCACGAGATGGTGCGATTGAAGGTCAACGGCACGGAGCAGAGCTTCGACGGCGATCCATCGATGCCGCTCCTCTGGTATGTGCGCGACATCCTGGGCCTCACCGGCACCAAGTTCGGCTGCGGCATCGCCCAATGCGGCGCCTGCACGGTCCATGTCGACGGCCAGCCGGTCCGGAGCTGCATGACGGCGGTCGGCGATGCCGAGGGCAAGGCCGTGACCACCATCGAGGGGCTCGATCCCAACGGCGAGCATCCGGTGCAGAAGGCGTGGCTGGCGCTGGGTGTGCCGCAATGCGGCTATTGCCAGGCGGGCCAGATCATGTCGGCGGCCGCGCTCCTGAAGGAGACGCCCAAGCCCACCGACGAGGACATCGACAACGCGATGGCTGGCAATATCTGCCGCTGCGGCACGTACGTCCGCATCCGCGCCGCCATCAAGCAAGCCGCGGGGTGATCGCCATGCTGAGCTATCAAATCGAAAATCTGAGCCGCCGCGGCATGTTGAAGGGCCTCGCGGCCGGCGGCGGTCTCGTTCTCGCCGCGCGCTTCCTCCCCGCCGGATCAGCCTGGGCCGCCGAGCCCAAGGTCGGCGCCGATGCGATGCCGCACGGCACGGTCAACGATCCGCGCGTCTTCGTCTCGATCGCGTCCGACGGCACGGTCAGCATCGTCTGTCACCGCGCCGAGATGGGCCAGGGTGTTCGCACCGGCATTCCGCTCATCGTCGCCGAGGAGCTCGAGGCCGATTGGGACCGGGTCGAGATCGTCCAGGCCACCGGCGACGAAGAGCGCTTCGGCAACCAGGACACCGACGGCTCGCGCAGCACGCGGCATTTCATGAAGCCGATGCGCGAGGTCGGCGCCGCCGCGCGCATGATGCTCGAGGCCGCCGCCGCCAAGCGCTGGGGCGTCGACGTGAAGGGCGTCGAGGCGGTGATGCATCAGGTCGTGCATGTCGCGAGCGGCCGCAAGCTCGGCTATGGCGAGCTCGCGGCGGAAGCGGCGTCGATGCCGGTGCCGCCGGTGGAGAAGCTCTCGTTCAAGCGGCCGCCGCAGTTCCGCTACATCGGCAAAGGCATGCCGATCGTCGACGGGCCCGACGTTGTCACCGGCCAGGCGCAATACAGCAGCGACGTGCGCCTGCCCGGCATGAAATACGCCGTCATCGCGCGCCCACCGGTGCATGGCGGGAAGCTGCGCGGCTTCGATGGCGCCGCCGCGATGAAGGTGCCCGGCGTCGAGAAGGTGATGGAGATTCCGGGTACGCCGCCGCCGGCCAAGTTCAACCCGCAGGGCGGCGTCGCCGTCATCGCGTCCAACACCTGGGCCGCGATCAAGGGCCGCGAGGCCCTGAAGCTCGATTGGGACGACGGGCCCAACGCGCAGCACGACTCGGCCAAGTATCACGCCGAAATGAGTGCCACCGCGGCCAAGCCCGGCAAAGTCGCGCGCAATCGCGGCAATGTCGAGCAAGCGCTCGCCGGCGCCGCGAAGAAGGTCGAGGCCGAATACTACATCCCGCACCACGCCCATGCGACGATGGAGCCGCCCTCGGCCACGGCGCTGTTCGAGGACGGCAAGTGCGAGGTGTGGACCGGCGTGCAAAGCCCGCAGGCGGCGCGCGACGACACCGCCAAGATGCTGAAGCTCGATCCCAAGGACGTGACGATCTACAACACGCTCCTGGGCGGCGGCTTCGGGCGGAAATCGAAGCCCGATTTCGCGATCGAGGCGGCGATCATCGCCAAGTCGATGCCGGGCGTGCCGATCCGCGTGCAGTGGACGCGCGAGGACGACCTCCGGCACGACTACTACCACACGGTCTCGGTCGAGCGGATCGAAGCGGGCCTCGACGCGCAAGGCAAGGCGGTGGCCTGGCGCCACCGCAGCGTGGCGCCGAGCCTCTTCTCGATCTTCCAGCCCGATCCCGGCTACGAGAGCGCGCTCGAGATGGGGATGGGCCTCGTCGACAATCCGTTCGACGTCGCCAATCTCCGCTGCTAGACCGGGCGGGCGGAGGCGCGCGTGCGCCTCGGCTGGTTCCGCTCGGTCTCGAACGTCCCGCACGCCTTCGCCGTGCAGTCGATGGCCTGCGAGATGGCGCACGCCGCGGGCAAGGACGCCAAGGACTATCTCCTGGCGCTCATCGGCCCGCCGCGCATCGTCGATCCGCGCAAGGAGGGCACCGAGCTCTGGAACTACGGTGACGATTTCGCCGTGTATCCGATCGACACGGCCCGCCTGCGCCGCGTCGTCGAGCTCGTGGCCGAGAAAGCCGGCTGGGGCGGCAAGCTGCCCGAGCGCCAGGGCCGCGGCATCGCCGTGCATCGGAGCTTCCTCTCCTATGTGGCGACGGTGGTGCACGCCGCGGTGGACGCCAAGGGCCAGCTTTCGATCCCGCGCGTCGACGTGGCGATCGATTGCGGGGCCTACGTCAATCCGGACCGCATCCGCGCGCAGTTGGAGGGCGCCTGCGTCATGGGCCAGAGCCTCGCGCAGAAGGCCGAAATCACGGTCAAGGCCGGGCGCATCGAGCAGGGCAATTTCGATGCGTTCGATCTGGTGCGGATGAACGAGGCGCCCAGGGAGATCCACGTGCACATCGTGGAGAGCGGCTTCGACGTTCCGCCCTCGGGCGTCGGCGAGCCGGGCGTGCCCCCGTTTGCGCCCGCGCTGGCCAACGCGATCTTCGCGGCCACGGGCAAGCGCATCCGCTCGCTGCCGATCAAGGATCAGCTGGCGGGCTAAGAGCGGCGGCGCCGGCCCCCACTTCCCAGGCAATGCAAATCCATTGCCTGGGCCCTTTCTCTCCCACTTCGTGGGAGAGAAAAGCGAAGCGCACCTACCTTATCTTCTCTCGCCCGCGCAGCGGGAGAGAAGGGGCCCGTTCGCCTCGCGCGCCCTGGCGCGCGTGGCGAATGGGAAGTGAGGGCCGCGGCGCGTTCGGCGGTTCTCGACAGTGCGCCCAACGTGGTGCAGAAATTGTGATTACCATCGCATGAGAGGCCACGGCAATGGAAGGTGGCTGCACCTGCCGCGCCGTGCGCTATCGGCTCACGTCGAAGCCGCTCTTCGTCCATTGCTGCCATTGCCGCTGGTGCCAGCGCGAGACCGGGACGGCTTTCGCGCTCAACGCGATGATCGAGGCGGACCGCGTCGAACTGCTGAAAGGCGCGCCCGAAATCGTGGCGACGCCGTCCAACAGCGGCAAGGGCCAGAAGATCGCGCGCTGTCCTGTTTGCCGCGTGGCGCTCTGGAGCAACTATGCCGGCACCGGGGACGCCGTCCGCTTCGTCCGCGTCGGCACGCTCGACGATCCCGACGCGCTGCCGCCCGACATCCACATTTTCACGATGTCGAAGCAGCCCTGGGTCGTGCTGCCGAAGGGTGCGCCCGCCGTGCGCGAATACTATCGCCGCGCCGAGCATTGGCCCGCCGCCAGCCTCGCGCGCTGGAAGGCGCTGCGCGCGAAGCATCCGGCGCCCTGAGCGCGCGCAAGTCACGTTCTCCCAGATCTCGCCGGCGGCGTGCTCACCCGCGCCAGAAGCGGCGCATGAACAGCACGAGGACGGCCATGAATTCGAGCCGGCCCATGATCATGCCGGTGGCAAGCAGCCATTTGGCGAGATCGGGAAGCGGCTTGTAGTTGCCGGCGGGGCCGATGATCTCGCCCAAGCCCGGGCCGACATTGCCGAGCGCCTGCGCGGCGCCGGTCACGCTCGTCACGAAATCGAGCCCCGTCGCCGCTACCGCGGCCGTCAGCGCCGCGAAGGAAATGAAGTAGACGAAACAGAAGATCGTCACTGACATGATCACGTCGTCGCCCAAGGGCTTCCGCTGATAGGTCATGCGGAAGACGCCGCGGCGGTGGACGAGGCGACGCATCGTGTCGGCGCCGAGCCGGCCCAGGATCTCGAAGCGCATCACCTTCATGGCGCCCGCGGTCGAGCCGGTGCAGCCGCCGATGAACATCAGCATGATGAAGATAATGGCGGGAAAGCCGCCCCAGAGATTGTAGTCGGCGGAGGCGAAGCCGGTGGTCGTCACGACCGAGACGACGTTGAAGGCGGCGAGGCGCAGCGCCGCCATGGGCGGCGCGTCCTTGGTGACTGCGAGCCAGAGCGCGATGGCGAGCGTCGCCGCCGCGATCACGGCCAGGAACCAGAACACCTGCGAGTCCGCCGCCACGTCACGCCAGTGCCCGAGCGCCATGCGTACATAGAGGATCAGCGGCAACGCGCCCAATGTCATGAACAGCGTCGCCGCCCATTCGAGCGCCGGGCTCTTGAAGGCCGCGAAGCTGTCGTCGTAATTGGCGAAGCCGCCGGTGGCGATCGTGGGCATGGCATGCGAGATCGCGTCGAACTGCGACATGCCGAGCGTCCAATAGGAAGCGGCGCAGGCCGCGATCAGCGCGAAATAGGCGAGCATCGTCGCCATAGCGATCTCGGCGGGGCGCGGAAGCGGCTTCTCGTACTTGTCCGAGGATTCGCTGCGGAAGAGCTGCATGCCGCCGACGCTGAGGAACGGCAGCAGCGCCACGGCCAGCACGACGATGCCGACGCCGCCGATGCCGTTCAGCATCGCGCGCCAGAGCAGGATACCCTTGGAGCGCTCGGCGAGCTTGTCGATCACCGTCGAGCCGGTCGTGGTGAGGCCCGAGGCGGTTTCGAAGAAGGCGTCGGCGAAGGAGAGCTTCAGCTCGGAGAACATGAACGGCAGGCCGCCCATCGCCGAGGCCGCGAACCAAGCGAGCGTCGTCAGGAGAAAGCCCTCGCGCGGTCCGAACTTGAATTCGCGCCCGCTCCAGCCACCGCCGGTGAGAAGGCCGGCGACAAAAAGCGTGAGGGCACCCGCCTCGGCGAAGGCCGTCCAATTGCGGTGGCCGTGATCGAGATCGAACAGCAGCGGGATCGCCATCGCCGCACCGAACGCGGCGAGGATGAGCCCGAGGATGAAGAGAACCGCGCGGACCTGGACCATGCCCGCGGCCTTGCCTTTTCACGCAGGTCGGATGATGAAGCCCGCCCGCGGCACGTGGACGACGACCTCGCCCACTTCCCGCGCGCTCCGCCGGATCGCGACCTCGTTGCGACGAACCATGACGACCTCGCCCAGGACCGGCTCGGGTACGCGGTCCTCCGTCATGACGCTGACCCGGCTGCCGAGCTTGGGCGCGCCCTCGATCTCCTCCGAGGCGCGCGGCGTCTCGGGCGTCGCGGCCTTGGCGACGGCGAGCGCTTCCTCGCCGCTCATCTCGGTGCGGGTGCCCTGGCCGATCGCGTCGACGCGGTCGATCCAGGCGCGCACGGTGGGATAGGGGTCGAACGCGGCGGCCGCGCGCTTGCCGCTGTTCTTGGCGGCCATCCACAGCGGGTGCGCGACGGCGATGTCGGCGAGGCCGGGCGTCTCGCCCAAGAGGAAGCTGCGGCCGTCCGAAAGCAGGTTCGCCAGCCGGTCGAGCTGCAGATACATCTGGCTCTTGAACAGCGGCGTCGCGGCCTTCATCTTCTCGATCGGCGTCACCGGCCGGTTCATCATCTTGGCGCGGTCCTCGAGGAATTCGGTCGGCAGCCGGTCGGCGACGAGGCTCAGCGAGAAATTGGCGGCGGGCAGGAAGAGGTTCTGGTCGGCCCAGGCGGTGAAGATCTGCGCCATTCCTTCGCCGCCGGCGGGATAGAAGCTCGGGCTCGGATGCCGCCGTTCGAGCTCGGCGGCGATGAGGCCGGTGTCGAAATAGATGTCGGCGCCGATCTGCATTACCGGCGTGCGCCGATAGCCGCCCGTCAGCGGCATCAACAGCGGCTTCGGCATCACGATCGGAATGTTCACCGCGCGCCAGGCGAGCTTCTTGAAGCCGAAGCAGACTCGCGCCTTGTAAGCAAACGGCGATGAATCGTATTGGTGCAGTATGTAATCGGGCACGTTTCTCTCCCCTGTTCTTCGGACGCGCGCACTCTATGGCGCGGGCGAACAAAAATGAACAGGAGTCGGGGAGCCGGCGAGGATGCTGTCACCGCGAAGACACGAAGATCACGAAGCAACCGATGGGCGCGCCTTTGGCGCGCGATATCTTCCTTCGTGGACTTCGTGCCTTCGTGGCGAGCCTTTCGCTTCAAGAGCGTGGCGTGGCGAGCGCTTCGTCGATGGCCTTACGGATTTCCGGCGATTTCGGGCCGACCTTCGAGGGCCAGGCGCCGGCGAGCGCGCCGTCGGGGCTGATCAAGTATTTGTGGAAGTTCCACTTGGGCGCGGCGCCTTCGCCGAGTTCCGCGGCGATCCAGCGATAGAGCGGGTGCGCGCCGGCGCCGATCACCTTCTGCTTCGCCGCGAGCGGGAAGGTGATAGCGTATTTCTTCTCGCAGAAGGCGCGCACGTCGGCATCGGTGCCGGGCTCCTGCGCGCCGAAATCGTTGGACGGCACGCCCAAGACGACGAGGCCCTTGCCCTTGCGCTCGCGCCAGAGCGCCTCCAAGTCGCGGTATTGCGGCGTGAACCCGCATTCGGACGCGGTGTTCACGAGCAGCACCGCCTCGCCGGCGAAATCCTTTAAGTGAATCTCGCCGCCGCCGATGCTCTTGAACGTGAAATCGTGTGCGCTGGTCATGGCTTCTTCCCTTGGCTTCGGATTCGGACGATCCAATATCGGACGCGTTCCCGCATTTGGGCAACCGCCATGGCCGATCCGCGCATCGTGTCTCTTATCCCCAGCGCCACCGAGATCGTAGCGGCGCTGGGTTTTGCAGATCGCATGGTCGGGCGCTCGCACGAATGCGATTTCCCGGACGGTGTGGAGGCGCTGCCGCCGCTGACCGAACCCAAAGCGAAGCTCGAGGGCAGCAGCGCCGAGGTCGACCGGCGGGTGCGCGACCTCATCGAGCGCGGCCTTGCCGTCTACAAGGTGGATGCCGAGCGCCTGCGCCAGCTCGATCCCGATCTCATCGTCACGCAAGACCAATGCCAAATCTGCGCCGCGAGCCTCGCCGACGTCGAGGCGGCGACGCGCGGCTGGACCGGGCGCAAGGTGCGCATCGTGTCGCTGAACCCGATGTCGCTCGACGACGTCTGGCGCGACATCGGCAAGCTCGCCCAGGCGCTCGGCGTGGCAGCCGAAGGCGCGCGCCTCATCGCAGGCCTGAAGTCGCGTATGCAGGCGATTGCCGTGCGCGCGCAGCGCACCGGCTCTCGGCCGCGCGTGGCCCTCGTCGAATGGATCGAGCCGCTGATGTCGGGCGGCAATTGGATGCCGACGCTGGTCGGGATGGCCGGCGGCGAGAACCTCTTCGGCACAGCGGGCGCGCATTCGCCCTGGCTCGAATGGGAGGCGCTCAAATCCGCCGATCCCGATGCGATCCTGGTGGCGCCGTGCGGGCTCGGCCTCGATCGCATCCGCGCCGAAATGCCGGTGCTGGCGGCCCGGCCCGGCTGGCGCAATCTCGCGGCGGTCAAGGCGAAGCGCGTCTTCCTCGCCGATGGGCATCAGTTCTTCAACCGCCCCGGCCCGCGCCTCGCCGAATCGCTCGAAATCCTCGCCGAAATCCTTCATCCCGATCTGTTCGATTTCGGCCACCGCGGCCGCGCCTGGGAAGCGGCGCGATAGCGCCGCGGCGCCTGGCAGCACAAGGCGCGCCTCGCTGCCAATGAATTGAAAACTATGTGATTTTCATTCACCGTTCAGCGCGGTTGCGGCACAGTTTCTGCATGCACGCGTAAAGACGTGCAGCAGAGGGAAGATCGAAAGGACTGTGCCGATGTCTAGCCTCAGACTGCAACTGCTCGGCGCGAGGCTCACCACGGCCGAGATCATCTATCACATGCCGGATCATCCGCGCCTGCTGCAGACCTTCGTGTGGCAGGCCTACGATCTGGCGCCGCGCTATCCGGCGCTCACCAAGTTCCTGCGCTTCTGGGAGCACCACATCGAAGGCGCACTGCACATCGTCCGCGTCGCCAGTGCCGTCTTGGTGAAGCCCGCCGAGTTCCGCTACGTCAAAGGCGAGCTGCGCCTGCACTGAGTCTAGCGGAGTGACGATACGTAGTCGGGCGGCAGGCCGATTCGCTCGGCGAGCGCGCGCAGCCGCGCCGCGTAGTGCGGGTTTCGCTCCTCGGCCGAAGGCGGTGCCGGAAGATTGAAACAGAGCGCGGGAACGACGCTCCCGTCGGCGAGCCGCGCGGCGACGGCTTCGGGGCGGTAGGCCCTGACGGAATCGTCCGCGTAGAGCGCGTCAACATCGCCATGGGTCAGCGAATAGAGGACCCCGTGTGCCGCGGCGTTGGCCGAGGGCACGAGCGTCGCGCGCGCCCCGATGACGAGGCGGAAGTTCTCGACCGAGGCCAAGCGGCGGCGCCTAGGCTGCACGCCCTTTTCCCGCAGTAGCGCCTCATCCATGAACAGGCCGTAGAAGAAGACGGCGATCCTTCGTTTCGGGTCATCCGCCACGGCCATCACCTCGCTCGCAGCCCGCCGTGCGGACCTTGCGTGCCCGTGCCGCGCTCATTACGGTCGCGGCCTCAAGGATGACCCGCGCCGGGCCGCAATGAACTCCCTCTACATCCTGCTCCAGCTCATCCTCGACATCTATGGCTGGATCGTCATCGCCTATGTCGTCGTCGGCCTCTTGATCGCGTTCGGCGTGGTCAACGCCTACAACCGCGCGGTCAACATCATCTACGAATTTTTGACCCGCGTCACCGAGCCGGCCCTGCGCCCGATCCGGCGCATCCTGCCGCGCACGGGCCAGATCGATCTCTCGCCGCTCGTTCTGCTGCTCGTCATCTTCTTCCTCAGGCTGCTGCTGGCCGAATATTGGCCGCGCGGCGGCGTCACGACGACGGGGTGAGCGCGCCGGCATCGCCGCTGGCGATGGTGGCCGAGGGCCTGCGCGTCTTCGTGCGCCTGCAGCCCAAGGCGCGGCGCGTGGGCATCGAGGGCGTGGTGACGGAGCCGGATGGCCGCGTGGCGCTCAAGGTGGCGGTGACGGCGCCGCCCGAAGGCGGCAAGGCGAACGCCGCGCTCATCGCGTTGTTGGGCAAGAGTTGGCGGCTGCCCAAAAGCGCCATCGAGATCGTGGGCGGCGCGTCCGACCGCAGAAAGACCTTGCTTTTGCGCGGCGATCCCGCCTCTCTCTTCGCGTCGATCTCGACTCTCATCGCCCGCGAAAAATCCTGAAGCATGACCGACCCCAAGATCATCGACGGCAAGGCCTTTGCCGAGAACCTGCGCGCGCGCCTCGCGCGCCAAACCGCCGCGCTCAAATCGGAGCACGGGCTGGTACCGGGACTCGCGGCGGTCCTCATCGGCAACGATCCGGCGAGCGATGTTTATGTGCGCAGCAAGGGCAAGGCCACGCGCGAGGCCGGCATGAACTCGTTCGAGCATCGCCTGCCGGCCGCGACCGACGAGGCTGCGCTGCTCGAGCTCGTGCGGCTCCTGAATGCCGATCCCGCCATCCACGGCATCCTCGTGCAATTGCCGCTGCCCAAGCAGATCCGCGAAGCGGCGGTCATCGACGCGATCGATCCGGCGAAGGACGTCGATGGCTTCCACGTCGTCAATGCCGGCCGGCTCGCCACCGGCGGCGAAGGCGTGATCCCGTGCACGCCCTTGGGCTGCCTCATGCTGCTCAGGGACCGGCTCGGCGATCTTTCCGGCAAGCGCGCGATCGTGCTCGGGCGCTCCAACATCGTCGGCAAGCCGATGGCGCAGCTGCTCTTGCGCGAAAGCTGCACGGTCACGATCGCGCATTCCAAGACGCGCGAGCTTGCCGCCGAATGCCGCCGCGCCGAGATCGTCGTCGCCGCCGTCGGCAAGGCCGAGATGGTGCGCGGCGACTGGATCGGCGACGGCGCCACCGTCATCGATGTCGGCATCAACCGAATCCCGGCGCCGACGGCGGAGAACCCGGGCAAGACTCGCCTCGTCGGCGACGTCGCCTTCGCCGAGGCGCTGAAGCGCGCGAGCGGCATCACGCCGGTGCCGGGCGGCATCGGACCGATGACGATCGCGTGCCTCCTCGCCAACACGCTGACCGCCGCCTGCCGCCAGCGCGGCGTGAAGTCACCCGCGTAATCTGGGACCGCGCGCCTCCAGGCGCGCACATATTCCCGCCTAGCGAACGCGCGCCTGGAGGCGCGCGGTCCCAGCGGCTACTGCACCGTCTCCGGCACCTCGAATTTCGGCCGCGCGTGCTGGGCGACGCAGGCGAGATCGAGTTTCGCCGCGGGATCGGCGACGAAGGCGTTCATCAGCGCGTTGCCGCAGGGATGCCGGTATGAGGCGTCGTGCCCGGCATCGCCGAAGCGCGCGAGGATCGAGCCCGGAACGCCCATCTGGATTTCGTCGGCCCAGCCGGTGAGCGTGCGGATGTCGTAGGCGCCGGTGAGGATCAGCAGCGGCGGCGTCTTCCCGGGCGGCTTGTCGGCGACCGGCGCCGGCGTGAAGAAGGAGCAGGCGTCGCGGTGCCCACGCCCCTCGTCGGGCGTCGCAGAGGGTAGAATGTCTTCCGGGCAGCGCGTCGTCACCAGGATCAGCGTGCTGTCGATGGGCGGCAGGCGCCGCGGCATGGCCAAGCCGTAGATCTCGTCGATACGGGCGGCGGGAATCGCCTTGCCGCCGGTGAGGAAGGCGTGGAGGTCGAAGATCGCGCGCGGCAGGTGAGGCAATTCCTCGGCCCAGTCGAGTCGGCGGATGAGCGCCGAGGCGATGCCGCCGGTGCGCCGCTCGACGGCGAGCACGTGCTCGAGCGCGCCCTTGGCCTCGGGCGCGGCGCCGTGCTGAGCGGCCTCCTTGAGCAGCGCCTGGATCTCCACGAACTTGGCGACGAGGTCGCCGTAGGCGGCGGCGCAGGCCGGCTCGGCGGCGCAATTCTGGAAGAGGCGCGCCAGCAGCGCGCGGCGGGCGAGCGCATTCTCGGCGCGCGCGAGGCTTGGTGCCAGCGGCAGCACCGCCATGATCACCGTGGCGCGCGAGCCCTCGGGATCGATCTGCGCCAGACGCAGCACCACGCGCGAGCCGTAGGAGGCGCCCATCGGGTTCCACGCGTCGAGCTTCAAGGCGCGGCGAAGATCGCGGAGATCCTCGGCGGTCTCCTCGGTGCTGAAGGCGGCGGGATCGATACCGCGCGCCTTCAACTGCGCGAGGCAGCCCAGGGCGCCGCGGCGGCGCGGGGGCGCCGCGCCGTCCCCGGTGGGCTCGGCTTCGCAGACGAGGCGCGGCACCGAGCGGCCAACGCCGCGCTGGTCGATGATGATCACCTCGCGCTGCCGGCGCAGCGCGGCCAAACCCTGCATCACATAGGGGACCGGCGGATTGAAGAGGGCGCCCGGCCCGCCGGGCACGATCACGACGGGGTCGGGGAGCGGCGCTTCGGTTCCGGTGCGCCGGTAAATCGCGAAGAACACGCGCACGTGCGGCCCGTCGGGCGCGGCCCGCGATTGGAGGGCCACGAGGTTGCCGCAGCGCGCCTCGGCCGGCGCCTCGGTCCACGGGCAGTCGCGCCATTCGACGCGCGGCACCGGCCCATCCGCCGGGGCCTCCGCCAGCGCAAGCGCCGGAGAGACGCCGGCGAGGAATCCCGCGAGGATGAATCGTTTCACGCCGCGACCTGCACGAAAAATCAACGCCCGCCGCAGCCGAATCCGGCGCGGAAAGCATGGCGGAATTTCGGCCGATACCGCGCTTGTTCCCACTCGACCGCAACCGCCTGCTTCCCTAAACAGGAGCGCATGACGGGCACCAGCGACCACGTCCTCTACGCCGCCATCGTGTTCCTTGCCATCCATCTGCTGCCGGGCACGCCGTTGCGCGGCAGCGCGGTCAAGGCGATGGGCGAGGGGCCCTATCGCGGGCTCTTCTCGCTGCTCTCGGCGATCGTGCTGACCTGGCTCGCGCTCGCCTATGGCAGCGCGCCCTATGAAGAGCTGTGGCCGCAGTCGGCGTGGACGCGGTGGGTCCCGCTCGTCGTCATGCCTTTCGCGCTGATCCTATTCGTCGCCGGCCTGACCAGCCGCAATCCGAGCATGGCGGGCATGGAGCGGTCGGTCGACACGCAATTCGCGGTCGGCGGCATCCTCACGATCACGCGCCACCCGCTGCTCTGGAGCTTCGCGCTCTGGGGGCTCGCGCATCTGCCGCCGAATGGCGACCGCGCCTCGCTCTGGATGTTCGGCAGCCTCGCACTCTTGGCGCTCGCGGGCATGGCGATGATCGACCGCAGGAAAGGCGAGGAAATCGGCGCCGCCTGGGGCCCCATCCTGATGCGCACCTCGGCGATCCCGTTCCTCGCGGCGCTGCAGGGACGCACCAAGGTCGATTGGCGCGGCATCGGCTGGTGGCGGCCGCTGCTCGGCCTTTTCCTCTACGCGCTGATCCTTGGCGGCCACCGCCATGTCTTCGGCGTGACGCCCTACTAACCTCGCGAAAATTCCGGGACGGATGACATGAGCGCGCGTAATGCCCAAGGCCCGCTGGCGGGATTGAAAGTGGCCGAGTTCGCCGGCATCGGCCCGGCGCCGATGTGCGCGATGCTGCTGGCCGATCTCGGCGCCGACGTGCTGCGCATCGACCGCACGCAGGAGGCCGGCCTCGGCATCGCAAGCCGGCGGCCCGAGTTCGATCTGCTGAACCGCGGCAAGCGCTCGGTGGCGATGGATCTGAAGCACAAGGATGGCGTCGCCGCCGCGCTCCGCCTCGTCGAGCGCGCCGACGTGCTGATCGAGGGCTTCCGCCCCGGCGTCATGGAGCGCATGGGCCTCGGCCCCGATGTTTGCCTCGCGCGCAATCCGAAGCTCGTCTACGGCCGCATGACCGGCTGGGGCCAGACGGGGCCCTTGGCCGAGGCGGCGGGGCACGATCTCAACTACATCGCGCTGATCGGCGCGCTGCATGCGATCGGCGGGGCGGAAAAGCCGGTGCCGCCGCTGAATTTGGTCGGCGATTTCGGCGGCGGCGCGCTCTATCTCGCCTTCGGGATCTGCGCGGCGCTCTACGAGCGGCAAAATTCAGGCAAGGGCCAGGTGATCGACGCGGCGATGACCGAGGGCGCCGCCTCGCTCGCCACGATCTTCTACGGCCTGCTCGCGCAGGGCACATGGCGCGACGCGCGCGCCGCCAACATCCTCGACGGCGCAGCGCCGTTCTACGACACCTACGAGACCAAGGACGGGAAATTCGTTTCGATCGCGCCGATCGAGACCAAGTTCTACGCCGAGTTCCTGGCCAAGCTCGGCCTCGATCCCGCCGGCCTGCCGAAACAGTACGACACCAAGCTTTGGCCCGAAACGAAGGCGAAATTCGCCGCCGCGATCAAGGCGAAGACGCGCGACGAATGGTGCCGCATCTTGGAGGGCAGCGACGCCTGCTTCGCGCCGGTGCTGTCGCTCGCCGAGGCGCCCAAGCATTCGCACAACGCCGCGCGCGGCACCTTCGTCGAGGTGGCGGGCGTCACGCAGCCCGGCCCCGCGCCGCGCTTCCAGCGCACGCCCGGCGCGGTGCAGAATCCGCCGCCCGCGCCCGGCGCCAACACCGCCGAAGCGCTCGCCGCCTGGGGCTTCGCCGAGGGCGAGATCGCGGCGCTGAAGAAAGCGGGAGCCGTCGCTTGAGCCGCCGGCCCTCACTTCCCATCGCCGCGCAAGCGCGCGGCGATGGGCCCCTTCTCTCCCACTTCGTGGGAGAGCGAAGAGAAGGACGGGGTTACGCCTTTTCTCTCCCGCGCCAGCGGGAGAGAAGGGGCCCATTCGCCGCTCTTGCGGCGAATGGGAAGTGAGGGGCGGCGATGACGCTCCTCACTGAGCGCAGCATGAGGAGCGATCTCCGCGCGCTCGCGCGGGGTGACGCTCACGTCGCCGGCGCGCTCGAGCGCTTCGGCTATCCCGAGCTGCGCCGCCGGCCGCCCGGCTTCGAGACGCTGCTGCGCGCGATCGTGTTCCAGCAAATCTCGATTTACGCCGCGGGTGCCATCTGGAAGCGCATCGAAGCGGCGGTGACGCCGCTCACGGCCGACGCCTATCGCGCGGTCGGCGACGATCGGCTGCGCCTTTGCGGCCTGTCGCGCCAGAAGCTCGCCTATGCGCGCAGCTTGGCCGAGCTCGTCGCCTTGGGCGAGGTGCCGCTCGAAGCGCTCGATACGATGGACGACGAGGAGGCGATCGAGCAGCTCGTCAAGATCAAGGGCGTCGGGCGCTGGACCGCCGAGATCTACCTCATGTTCGCGCTGGGGCGGCGCGACATGTGGCCGGCCGACGATCTGGGCCTCATCGTCGGCATGCAGCGATTGAAGGGCTTGCGAAAGCGCCCGGACAGGAAACGCATGCTGACGCTCGGCGAGGCCTGGCGTCCGCGCCGGAGCGCCGCCGCGCATCTCCTCTGGCACTATTTCCACAAGACGCAGGAGGAGGCGAAGAAACGGAAGGAAGAAAAGGCCTCGAAAGGCGGCATATGAATTTCGCGCAAGCGCTGTCCGGCCCGCATTTCGGACCCGCCAAGGGCGGGCGGCCGCGCCAGCTCGTGGTGCTGCTGCACGGCTGGGGCGCCGACGGCAACGATCTCATCGGCTTGGCGCCGGCGCTGGCGCTGCCGGAGGCCGAATTCCTCTCGCCCGACGGCCCGTTCCCCTGCGATGCCGGCTTCGGGCGGCAATGGTTCTCGCTCGGCGACCGTTTGCCCGAGGGCGACATGAGCGATCCGGTGATGACGGCGCGGCTCGGCGCCGTGGCGCCGCTCATCGACGGCTTCATCGATACGGCGCTCGAAGAGCGCGCGTTGGCGCCCGACAAGCTCGCCATCGTCGGCTTCTCGCAGGGCACGATGGCGGCGCTCTATGTGGGATTGCGCCGCGAACGCGGCCCGGCCGGCATCCTCGGCTTTTCGGGGCACCTCGTCGCTGGCGCGGCGCTCGTCCAAGAGGCGCGCTCGCGCCCCGAGATCCTGCTCGTGCACGGCGAAATGGACGATATTCTTCCCGTCGCCGCGACGCGCTATGCCGAGCAGACGCTGAAGAGGCAGGGCTTCGCGGTCAGCGCTGTCTACCGCCCCGGCTTGGGCCACGGCATCGACGAAGAGGGCTTGCGCCGCGGTGCCGCGTTCCTGCGGCGCGTGCTCGGCGCCTGACCCGCTAGGCGCCGCCGAGCCAGAGGACGCGGAAGCAAAACGCGGCGATCAGCGCGCAAACGATGGCGCCCCATGGTCCGGCCTTGGGCCCCCACGATTTCGGAAAGAAGAACGAGGCGGCGCCGAGCGCCGCGAAGAGGCCGACGAGAAGAACGATCGCGTCGAAGATGAGGGTGCCGGCCGCGCTGAAGAAGCCGGTGCGCGCCTCGAACGTGCCGATGTCGGTGACGAGCAGCGTGAAGATGCCCGCGCCGGCGGTGAGCATCGCCACCAGCACGAGGACGCGGAACGCGCCCCGACCGCCATACATCCGCGGCGGCCGCGCGCTACGCCGTCGGGGCGTGGCTCACGCGGCGACGAGCCGGCGCTCCCTGCTCTCGACCACCATCGGCGTCTCCCACTCCTGGCGCAGCGGCGGCGCGCCCCAGCGCTTCGTCACCATCGCGATCCAGTCTTGCGTGTAGAGCTTGCTCGCGGCCTCTTTGCTTTCCCACAGGTAGATGCCGACCAGCGTCTGCCCGTCCGGCGCGATGCCGTAATATTTCCGGATAAGGCCGGGAATGCCCTGGTAGGTGTGCGCCGTCGCCTTGATGGTCTCGACCAGCTTGTCCTTGCCGGTGCCGGCAGGAACCTTGAACGTCCACATCACGGTATGCATCGCGGCTCTCCTCCACGCGGCGTTTCGGGTCGTTAACATAGCGCAGCACGGCGCCCGCGTCCTGGCGGTTTCCGCTTTCGCTCGGGCCTGCCGCGCCGCGCGCAAGCGCTTGATTCGCTCTCGATTTTGTAATGTAACGGCCCTATATTTCGCGCCGCCATGACGACCAAAAACACAGTGCCTCAACCGGAACCAAGGTTCGACGCGGCCGTGCGCCGCGTCCGGTTGAGGCCGCGCGCCTGAGCGGTGGGGAGACCGAGCCGTGGCGCCTGAAAACCACCCCGCTCTGGTCTTGAACGCGGATTTCCGCCCGCTCAGCTACTTCCCGCTCTCGCTCTGGTCTTGGCAGGACGCGGTGAAAGCCGTGTTCATGGAGCGCGTCAACGTGCTCTCGGAATACGAGCGTGTCGTGCACTCGCCCTCCTTCGCGATGAAGCTGCCGAGCGTGATCGCGCTCAAGGAATACGTGCCGCAGGCGCGCCGGCCGGCCTTCACGCGGTTCAACGTATTCCTGCGCGACCGCTTCACCTGCCAGTATTGCGGGGCGAGCCGCTCGGCCGAGCACTTGACCTTCGATCACCTGATCCCGCGCTCGCGCGGCGGACGGACGATGTGGACCAACGTCTGCACCGCCTGCGCCACCTGCAACTTGCGCAAGAGCAACCGCCTGCCGCGCGAATGCGGCATGTTCCCGCGCCGCTACCCCCACGAGCCCACGACCCAGCTGCTGCAGGAGCACGGGCGGCAGTTTCCGCCCAACTATCTGCACGAAAGCTGGGCTGACTATCTCTACTGGGATACCGAGCTCGAGCCGGCTTAGGGTCGTCTCCTTCACTCTCGCCATTCCGACCGAAGGCCGCGCTCTTGCGCGGCCCGACCGGGGAATTTCGTTGCCAGTTCAAGACAACTCGCGGCGAGGCGCGGCGTTGCCGCGTGCAGCCGCGTTGGCTTCAGCGAAATTCCTCCGTCGGCCCGCGCGCAAATGCGCGGGCCTCGGTCGGAATGACGGGCCGGGAATGGCGCGCGCTAAATGCGCTCGCTGAGCCATATCGCGAGGCGCGAGGCGTTCTTGATCGCGAAGGTCATCGGGCCATAGAGCGGCGCGTCCTTGGCGCCGTGTTCGAGCGCCGTCGCGCGGTGCTCGAGTTCGTCCTCGCGGAACTCCTCGATCGTGTCCTTGAGCTTCGGCTCCGTCTCGCCGAGGCGCTCGGCCTGGCCGCGATAGTGCTCATCGATCGCCTCCTCGACTGCGACGGTGCAGGCCATCGCCGCCTTCTCGCCGAGCATGGCCGTGGCGGCGCCGAGCGCGAAGCCCGCCACGTGCCAGAGCGGCTGCAGCAGCGTGGGCCGGACGCGCCGCTCGACCATGAGCCGGTCGAATTCGTCGAGATGGCGCTGCTCCTGCTCGGCCATGCGGCGCAGCGCCGGCGCCGCGCGCGTGCGCCCCAGCACCGCGAGCTGCCCGGCATAGATGCGCATAGCACCGTATTCACCGGCCTGGTCGACGCGGATGATGCGCGCGACGGCGGCCTCGCGCCCGGGCTCGCCGGGCATCGCC
Organism: Alphaproteobacteria bacterium; assembly: GCA_036555425.1. Classification (GTDB taxonomy): domain Bacteria; phylum Pseudomonadota; class Alphaproteobacteria; order Bin65; family Bin65; genus SBBV01. The sequence goes on from DATBLL010000023.1 coordinate 27,627, forward strand.
TCGTCGAGCGTCCGCGGCGTGCCGGCCGGTTTCATTGCCCGCGCCCGCCCGCCAGGGCGGCGCGGAACGCGTAGGCCGCCAAGGCGAACGAGATGATCGCGTTCCACGCCGCCATCGAGAGGCCGAAGAGCGACCACGCGATCTGGTCGCAGCGCGGCGCCGGCCGTTGATTCAATGCCTTCGTGAGATCGCCGGTGCCGATCGGCGTGTCGTCGGCGCCGCCCTCGCAGATGGAGAGCCCGGCCCACCATTTCTGCTCGACGCCGGCGTGGAACACGCCGACCGCGGCCGTGGCGAGGAGCGCCACGCCGATAAGGGCGAGGAGCCAGGGCCGGAGCGAGCCCGGGCCGGACGCGAGCGCCGCCGCCGCCAGCACGACCACCGCGATGTGCGGCCAGCGCTGCCAGTGGCAGAGCGGGCAGGGTGGCAGCTTCATGACGTATTGGAAGAAGAGCGCAGCCAGCAGCAAGCCGCCGCTGCCGAACAGCAGCAGGGCCGGTGCGTAGCGCCAGAGGATGGGGTTGCGCGCGGCGAGGGTCGTCATCGCCGCTTTATATCGCCGCCATTGCGGCGGAGCCATGGCGGAGCAGGTTTGCGGCGCCACGCAAAAGGCCGCGGCGCGGTTCGATCCTAGGCCCCTTTCGTCGCCGGCGTGCCTGCCGGCGCGGCGGTATTGCGGCGCGCGCCGATCACGATCGCCAACACGCTGCCGCCGACCGCGACCGCGAGCCCGACCAGCACGGCAACAAGGCCGCTCCCGACGGCGCTCACGATCATCGCGAGGCCGCTAGCCAGCATGCACACGATGCCGACGGCGAGGGTGCTCTCGCTCGCCTCGCCGCGCGCCCAGAACGGCTGCGGCACGCGCGACGCACCGACGCGCAGCCAAGCGATGATCAGACAGCCAATGGCGACGCCAGCACCGCCGATCAAGGACGAGATCATCGCCGAACCCCCCGCAGGAATATCGGCAATATTACCTAGAAAAACTGACTGACTCCAGAAATCTCAAACCATTGATCAGAAAGAGAATTGGCGCCGGCCCTAGAGGAATTTGGCGGCCACGATGAATCCGCCCACGAGAATGACCAGGAAGGCGGTGGTAACCGCGGTCAGATACTTCTCGACGAAAGTGCGGATGCGAGGCCCGAACAGCTTTAACAGCCCCACTTCGAGATAGAAGCGCACGCCGCGCGTTGCGACCGAGGCGAGGACGAAGACGGCGAAATCGAACTGCGCCGCGCCGCTGGCGATGGTGACGAGCTTGTAGGGGATCGGCGT
>DATBLL010000102.1:0-14515 GCA_036555425.1 Alphaproteobacteria bacterium
CGATGAACGCCTACAAGGCCGGCATCGACAATTTCGACATCGCCGACTGGGAAGACTACTACACCAAGGCCGCAGCCAAGGGCGGCGTCAAATTCGAGCCCGGCCCCAACCGCACGATCTTCATGGATACCTACGCGCTGCAGGCCGCGTATCACATGAAGAAATACGGCACGACCCAGCGCCAGTTCGCGATCGCGGCGGCGAAGAACCACGCCAACGGCGCCAAGAATCCGAAATCGCAATACAAGTTCAATCTGACGCCGGAGCAGGTGCTGGCCGACCGCGCGGTGACGTGGCCGTTCACGCGTGCGATGTGCGCGCCGGTCGGCGACGGCGCCGCGGCGCTGGTGCTGTGCTCGGCCGAGAAGCTCGTTGAGATGCCGGCGCCGGTGCGCGAGCGCGCGGTGAAGGTCAAGGCCAGCGCCATGACCGGCGGCAAGTTCCGCGACCTCGACGAACCCGGCCTCTCGCAGCTCGCGGCCAAGAAGGCCTACGCGATGGCTGGCGTCGGGCCCAAGGACATCGACCTCGCCGAGGTGCACGACGCCACGGCCTTCTGCGAAATCTACCAGGCCGAGATGCTCGGCTTCTGCGCCGAGGGCGAAGGCGGCAGGCTCGTGGAAGCCGGCGAGACCGCGATCGGCGGGCGGATTCCGATCAACACCTCGGGCGGCCTCGTCTCCAAGGGCCATCCGGTCGGCGCCACCGGCCTCTCGATGCTGGCCGAGCTCGCGACCCAGCTTCGCGGCGAGGCCGGCGAGCGGCAGGTGAAGGGCGCGTCGCTCGCGCTCGCCGAGAACGCCGGCGGCGTCATTGGCTTCGACGAAGCCGCGTGCTCGGTGGTTATCCTCGAGAAATAGTCCCCTCGCCTTGGGCGAGGGGGTTGGGGGTGAGGGGGCGACCGAATTCGACGCTAAGCCGGCGTCGCGCGTCTCGGTGCTTGCGTCTACACACCAAATTCGAAGCGAACGTCTCGCCGCGCGTCGGCGCTCTCGCTGCATAGACCCGCCGCGCCCTCACCCCCTGCCCCTCGCCCCAGGGCGAGGGGGAATTGCCGCTTCGCGCGACTTGGCGCATCATTCCTCCAATCAAGAAAGCGTGCCATCGAGAGCACCCTAGGGAGGAAACTTCATGCCGCGGACGATCGTCGCCGCCGTCTTGCTCGCGCTCGCCGTCTTCGCGCCTGCCCGCGCCGAAGACTTCCCCAACCGCCCGATCACGCTCGTCGTCCCGTTCCCGCCCGGCGGCATCGCCGACATCACCGCGCGCCCGCTCGCGGCGGCGATGGAGAAGATCCTGAAGCAGCCGGTGACAGTCGCGAACAAGCAGGGCGCCGCGGGCGCCGTCGGCATGGCCTCGGTCGCGACCGCGAAGCCCGACGGATACACGCTCCTGGTGGCCCTGGTCAGCATCTCGGTCATCCCCGAGGTCGACAAGCTGTTCGGCCGCCCGCCCGCCTACACGCGCGACCAGCTCGTCGGCATCGCGCGGCTCAATGCCGATCCGCCGATGCTCGTGGTCAATTCCGACTATCCGTGGAAGACGCTCAAGGACTTCGTCTCGGATCCGCAGGCCAAGAGCGGCACGCTCGTCTATTCCTCCTCGGGCATCTACGGCGCCTCGCATGTGCCGATGGAGATGCTGATGGCGGCTGCGGGCCTGAAGATGCGCCATCTGCCGACGACGGGCGGCGCGCCGGCGATGACGGCGGTGCTCGGCAAGCACGCGGCGATGTGGAACTCGCCGCCGGCGGTGGCGGCGCCGCATCTCGCCTCCGGCAAGATCAGGGCGCTCGCGCATTACGGCGCCAAGCGCCTGCCCGATTTCCCCGACGTGCCGACGATGAAGGAGCTCGGCTACGACATCGAGTATTACCTCTGGACCGGCCTGTTCGCGCCCAAGGGCGTGCCGGCCGACATCCTGAAGACGATCGGCGCGACGGTCGCCAAGGTGGTCGAGGACCCGGACTTCAAGGCCGCCATGGCCAAGGCGAAGATGCCGATCGCCTATCAGGACGCCGCGGAATTCAAGGCGTGGTGGGACAAGGACGCCGAAATCCTCGCCGCCGTCGTCAAGAAGATCGGCAAGATGGAAGACAAGAAGTAGAGGTCACGCGACTCGGTTCATCAGCGCCGCGCCGCGGGCGAGCCTTCGGCAATTCTCGACCGCCACGGCGAGGCTGCGTTCCATCGTCTCGGGCGTGAGCCACGCGACGTGCGGCGCCACGACGACATTATCCATCGTCAGCAGAGCATTGCCCGGTGCCACCGGTTCGCGCACGAAGACGTCGAGGCCGGCGGCGCCGATGTGGCCGTGGATCAGCGCCTCGATGAGATCGCGTTCGTCGACGAGGCCGCCGCGCGCGGTGTTGACCAGGATGCTGCCGGGCTTCATCCGTGCGAGCGCCTCGGCGTCGATGAGGTTGGCGGTCTCAGCCGTCAACGGCAGATGCAAGGACACGATATCGGATTCGCCGAGGAGGTCGGCCAATGTGCGGAACGCGCCGCGCGCATCCGGTTTCGGCTTGCGGGCAGTGTAGAGGACGTGCGCGCCCATCGCTTCCAATACCGGCGCAAGCAAGGCCGGGATCGCGCCGTAGCCGACGAGTCCGACCGTGCGGCCCCCCAATTCACCGTACTCTTCCTGCCAGCGCGGCCCCACGGCCCAGCCCTGGCCGCGGCGCGTGGCGGCATCGAGCGCGGTGAGGCGGCGGAGCGCCGCCAGCATCAGCAGCAGGGTCATCTCGGCGACGGCGCGGCTGTTGGTGCCCGGCATGTTGCACACGGCGATGCCGCGCGCCCGCGCCGCGTCGAGATCGATCGTGTTGACGCCGACGCCGATCTTCTGGATCAGCTTCAAGCGCGGCGCCGCCGCGATGTGCGCGGCCGTCACCGGCTTCAGCACGTGCCAGAGCGCCTCGGTCTCGGCCATGCGCCGCGCATAGCCGGCGTCGTCCGCCTCGGAACAGGTGGCGACGTCGAACCCGGCGGATTTCAGGCCGGCGAGACGCGCGGCGAGCTTGGGCCCGCAATCGTAACGGAACAGCACTTTCATCGACGGAAATTGACGTGCGCCGGCCCGATTGCGCAAGGCCGCATCGCGCGGCCATAATCGGCGCGACGCCAATGAACGAAGCCGCGCCCGACTCTCCCGCCACCATCCGCTCCGTCCTCGCCCGCGCCGGCCTCGCCGCGGCCGGCGACGAGCCGCGCATGACCGCGCTGACCGGCGGCGTCTCGTCGGACATCTGGCGGGTGGAGCTCGCGACGGGGCCGGTCTGCGTCAAGCGCGCGCTGCCGCGCTTGAAGGTCGCGCAAGTGTGGGAAGCGCCGGTCGAGCGCAGCCGCTACGAAGCGGCATGGATCCGCTTCGCCAACAAGGCCGCGCCTGGATCAGCGCCGGCGCTGGTCGCCGAGGATGCCGCCGCCGGCGCGCTGGTGATGGAGTTTCTCGATCCGGCGCATCACAAGCTGTGGAAGAACGAGCTGCGCGACGGACGCGCCGATCCCGGCTTTGCCGCCGCCGTCGGCGCGCGGCTCGCCGCCATCCATGCCGCCAGCGCCGGCCGCGCGGATGTCGCTGCCGCGTTCCCGACCGACGACATCTTCTACGCGATCCGGCTCGAGCCCTATCTCGTCGCGACCGGGCGCGCGCATCCCGGCCTTGCGCGGCACCTCGACGCGCTCGTGCGCCGCACGGCGGAAACCAAGCGCGCGCTCGTGCACGGCGACATCAGCCCCAAGAATATCCTGGTCGGCCCCAAAGGCCCGGTGTTCATCGATGCCGAATGCGCCTGGTATGGCGATCCGGCTTTCGACCTCGCCTTCTGCTTGAACCACATGCTGCTGAAGTGCCTCTGGACCCCGCGCGCCGCTGCCGGCTTCCTCGCCTGCTTCGATGCGCTGGCCGAAGCCTATCTCGCCGGCGTGCGCTGGGAGCCGCGCGCCGAGATCGAGGCGCGCGCGGCGAGCTTGTTGCCGGGACTGTTCCTCGCGCGCGTCGACGGCAAATCGCCGGTCGAATATCTGGCCGAGGAGGCGCCGAAAGAGCGCGTGCGGCGCGTGGCGCGGCCGCTGATCGCCACGCCGCCCTCCCGCCTGGCCGATGTTCGCGCGGCTTGGGGCCAGGAGATACGCGCGTGAGCAAGGCCGCGATCGCATCGGTGCGCGGCCGGCGCGTCTGGGATTCGCGCGGGCGGCCGACGGTCGAAGCGGAAATCCGCCTTGCCGAGGGCGCCATCGGCCGCGCGATCGCGCCCGCCGGCGCTTCGACCGGCTCGGGCGAGGCGCTCGACCTCCGCGATGGCGGAACGGCGTTCGGCGGCCTCGGCGTCGGTCGTGCGGTAGCGGCGGTCAACGAGGTGATTGCGCCGGCGCTTGCCGGGCTCGATGCTGCCGAACAGCACGCGCTCGATGCCAAGCTGATCGCGCTCGACGGCACGCCCGACAAGAGCCGCCTCGGCGGCAACGCCATCGTCGCCGTCTCCATGGCGGCCGCGCACGCCGCCGCCGCGTCGCGCGGCGTTCCACTCTGGAAGCATTTCCTCGGCGCCAGCGAGCCGGTGGTCCCGCTGCCGGAGGTCCAGATCTTCGGCGGCGGCGCTCATGCGGCGGCGCGTATCGATCTGCAGGACGTGATGGTCATGCCGCTCGGCGCGCGCAACTTCAGCCAGGCGCTCGAATGGACCGCGGAGGTCTACCGCGCGGTGGGAGCGCGCCTCGCGGCCAAGGGCAAGCTGCAGGGCGTGGCCGACGAGGGCGGATATTGGCCGGCGGTCGATGCCAACGAGGAAGTGCTGGCGGAGACCGTGGCCGCGATCGCGGCGGCGGGATTCAAGCCGGGGCGCGACCTGGCGCTGTCGCTCGACATCGCGGCGACCCAGCTTCGCCGCGACGCGCGCTATCATCTGAAGCGCGACGGCAAGGTGCTCGACAGCGACGCGATGATCCGCCTGATGCTGGATTGGCTCGATCGCTATCCCATCGCGTCGATCGAGGATCCGCTCGCCGAGGACGACGAAGCGGGCCTCGTCGCGTTCACCAAAGAGGCGGGCAAGCGCGTGCAGATCATCGGCGACGATTTCCTCGTGACCAATGCCGCGCGCGTGAAGAATGCAGCGGCGCGCGGCGCCTGCAACGCGGTGCTCGTGAAGCCCAATCAGGCCGGAACGCTCACCGAAGCCAAGGCCGCGCTCGACGCCGGCAAGGCGGCCGGCTGGGGCACGATCGTCTCGGCGCGCTCGGGCGAAACCGAGGACGTGACCATCGCGCATCTCGCGGTGGGCTGGCATGCCGGGCAGCTGAAGGTAGGCTCCTTCGCGCGTTCCGAGCGCATGGCGAAATGGAACGAAGTGCTGCGCATCGAGGAGGCGCTCGGCCCCACCGCCCGCTTTGCCGGGCGTGTTGCCCTGCCGGTGAAGCCATGAGCACAGCCGCCGCCGCCGCGCCCGCGCCCTCCCTCGCCGATCGGCTCAAGGAGGCTGTGATCACGCCGGTCCGCGCGATGCGCTGGCGCTACGTGCCGCTGCTGATGGTCTATTTCGCCTACGGCGTTTACGCGACCTTGATCGGGACCGCGGTCACCTTCTGGATCCGGCAATCGCTGACGCTTACGCCCGCGGAATTGGCGGCCATCGCGGTGTGGCTCAGCGTGCCCTGGACGATCAAGATGGTGTTCGGACAGTTCGTCGACTGCATCCCGATCCTGGGCTCGCGGCGCAAGGCCTATGTCTATATGGGGGCGGCGCTGCTGGCCGGCGGGCTCCTCATGCTCGCGGGCGCCGCCGGGAAGTGGCTGACCTTCGCCAGCCCCGAGGCGCTCTACGTCATGGGCTCGCTTGCCATGACGCTCGGCGTGGTGCTCCAGGACGTTGTCGCCGATGCGATGTCGACCGAAGTCGTCGACCGGCGCGACGCCGCCGGCAATCCCAGGCCCGAATCCGAGGTCAACGCCGAGCTCGCGATGATTCAGGTGCTGGGGCGCCTGGCGCTCTCGCTCGGCCTCTTCGCGACCGCCGGGCTTGGCGGGTACCTCGCCTCGATCATGCCCTACGAGCACGTGTTTCTCGTCGCCCTCGCCGTCCCGGTGATCTCGGTCACCGGCGTCGTCCTGGTGCGGCTCGAAACCAGCGAGCGCGCGCCCATCGATTGGCGTGTGCTCGGCGGCGGGCTTGCCTTCGGCGCGGTCGTCGTGGCGCTCGGCGTGCTGAAGGTTCCGTTCGGCCAGGAGATCGTCTTTTTCATCTCGATGGCCGTGATCTGCACGCTGCTGGTGATGGTGACGGCCGAGCTCGACCGCAACACGCGCCTGCAAATCCTCTACGCCACGATCATCATCTTCGCGTTCCGCGCCACGCCCTCGACCGGCGAAGGCATCCGCTGGTTCGAGATCGACGTCTTGAAATTCGACGAGCAGTTCTTCGGCGTGCTCGGGCAGATTTCCAGCACGCTCGGCATCGTCGGCATCTGGATGCTGGCCGACACCATCGCCAAGCGCCCGGTCGCCTGGACCCTCCTTTGGCTAACGGTGATCTACACCCTCCTCTCGTTCCCCAACCTCGCGCTCTACTACCGCCTCGACCTCTGGACCGAGCGCGTGCTGGGCTTCGGCGCCGACACCATTGCGATCATCGACACGGCGGCGGAATCGCCGTTCGCGCAGTTGAGCATGATCCCGCTCCTGACCCTGATCGCGATCTACGCGCCGCCGGGAAGGCGCGCCACCTGGTTCGCGCTGATGGCCTCGCTGCTCAACCTCGCGCTTACCGCCGGCACCTTGCAGACGAAATACCTCAACGAGATCTTCCGCGTCGACCGCGCCCAATACGACGAGCTGGGCTGGCTTCTGATCACCGTGATCGTGGTCAATTTCGCCGTGCCGATCGTGGCGATCGTCTTGTTCGGCCGGCGTATTGCGAAGGGGAAGGCCTGACCTCCGGAGCGGCTTGACCGAGATCAACGCCCCTCCCTCCTGGCGCCAGTAGCTTCCGGCGGCGGTGCGCGCCTCGGGCCGGCCGCCTGGTTTTCGTCAAGGAGGCACTCTTGGCCCACAAGCAGGTCCTGTTCCGCTCCGCCGCCCGCGAGAAGATCCTGCGCGGCGCCGCCCAGCTCGCCGATGCCGTGCGCGTGACGCTCGGCCCCAAGTCGAAATCGGTGCTGATCCAGCGCCGCTGGGGCGCGCCGCTGGTGTGCAACGACGGGGTCACGATCGCCAAGGAATTCGACTTGAAGGACGCCGAGGAGAACCTCGGCGCCCAGATGATGCGCCAAGCGGCGGAGAAGACCGGCGAGGTCGTCGGCGACGGCACTAGCACATCGACGGTCCTCGCCCATGCGATGTTCGCGGACGGCGTGCGCAACGTCGTCGCCGGCGCCAGCGCCGTGGATCTGAAGCGCGGGCTCGAGCGTGGCGCCAAGGCCGGGATCGAGGAATTGAAGGCCATGTCGTGGCCGGTCAAGACGCGCAAGGAGAAGGCGCAGGTGGCCGCCCTTGCCGCGCACAACGATCTCGTCATCGGCGAGCTCGTCGCCGATGCGATGGAGAAGGTGGGCGGCGAGGGTGTCATCACGGTCGAGGAGGCGAAGACGACCGAGACCGTGCTCGAGGTCGTCGAGGGCATGCAGTTCGACCGCGGTTTTCTCTCCCCCTACTTCATCACCGACGCGGAGAAGATGGAGGCGGTGATGGAGGACGCGGTCGTGCTGCTGTGCGACCGCAAGATCGCCGTGCTCAAAGACATGATCCCGCTGCTGGAGCAGGTGGCCAAGGCGGCGCGGCCGATTCTGGTCGTCGCGGAGGACGTCGAGGGCGAGGCGCTGGCGACGCTGATCGTCAACCAGATCCGCGGTGCGTTGAAGAGTTGCGCGGTGAAGGCGCCGGGCTTCGGCGACCGCCGCAAAGCGATGATGCAGGACATCGCGGTGCTGACCGGCGGTCAGGTCATCGCGGAGGAGCTGGGCGCGAAGCTCGAAGCGGCGACCCTGGCGCAGCTCGGGCGTGCCCGGCGCATCGTCGTCGACAAGGACAACACCACGATCATCGGCGGCGCCGGCGCCAAGCCCGCAATCGACGCCCGCATCGCGCAGATCAAGCACGAGATCGAGAAGTCGACGAGCGACTACGACAAGGAGAAGCTGCAGGAGCGCTTGGCCAAGCTTTCGGGCGGCGTCGCCGTGATCCGCGCCGGCGCCCCCTCGGAAGCCGAGATGAAGGCCAAGAAGGAGGCGCTCGACGACGCCATCAGCGCCACCAAGGCCGCGGTGGCCGAGGGCATCGTGCCCGGCGGCGGCCTCGCGCTGCTCCGCTGCATCGCGGCCGTGGCAAAGGAGGAGGCCAAGGCCGAGGGTGACGAGCGCACCGGCATCCAGCTCCTGAAGCGCGCGCTCGAGGCGCCGGCGCGGACCATCGCCGAGAATTCCTCGGTCGATGGCGGTGTCGTGGTGGCCCGCATGCTGGCCGAGAAGGGCAATGTCGGCTTCGACGCGGCGAAAAAGGAATATGTCGACCTCGTCGAGGCGGGCATCGTCGACCCGACCAAGGTCGTGCGCATCGCGCTCGAAAACGCTGTTTCGGTCGCGAGCGTTCTGCTCTTGACCGAAGCGACGATGACCGAGATCCCCGAGGAGAAGAAGGAAGGCCCCGGCGCCGCCCCCGAGATGGCGATGTAGCCGCCCCGTTGTGCATAAGCCCGGGCAATGGCGCCGGCGAGCGAATCTCATAGTCGCGGAGGCTTGAACGGCCGGCGCTCGGCGGTCCATACCTTGCATCGAGCTTTGCTTGGCGCGACACCGCTATGATCCCCCGCTACACCCGCCCCGACATGGCCCGGATCTGGGAGCCGGCCAACCGCTTCCGCATCTGGTTCGAGATCGAGACCTACGCAACCGAGGCGATGGAGCAATTGGGGATCGTGCCGAAGGGCACGGCCGCGGTGCTGCGCAAGAAGGGCGACAAGCCCTACACGCCGGAACGCATCGCGCGCATCGACGCGATCGAAGCCGAAGTCAAGCACGACGTCATCGCGTTTCTGACCGAGCTCACCGAGCAAGTCGGGCCCGAGGCGCGTTTCGTGCACCAGGGCATGACCTCCTCGGATGTGCTCGACACCTGCCTCGCCGTGCAGCTGACGCAAGCCAGCGATCTGCTGCTCAAGGACATCGACGCGGTGCTGGCGGCGCTGAAGCGGCGTGCGCTCGAGCACAAGACGACGCCGACGATCGGCCGCAGCCACGGCATCCACGCCGAGCCCACGACCTTCGGCGTCAAGCTCGCCGGCCACTACGCCGAGTTCGCGCGCTGCCGCGCGCGGCTCGAGACCGCGCGGAAGGAAATCGCCACTTGCGCGATTTCCGGCCCGGTCGGCACCTTCGCCAGCGTCGATCCGCGCATCGAGGCCTATGTGGCCGAGAAGCTCGGCTTGGCACCCGAGACGATCTCGACGCAGGTGATCGCACGCGACCGCCACGCGATGTTCTTCGCCACGCTCGGCGTCGTCGCCGGCGCCATCGAGCGGCTTGCGGTCGAGATCCGCCACCTGCAGCGCTCCGAGGTGCGGGAGGCCGAGGAGTTCTTTTCGCCCGGCCAAAAGGGCAGCTCATCGATGCCGCACAAGCGCAACCCGGTGCTGTCGGAGAACCTGACCGGATTGGCGCGGCTGGTGCGCGGCATGGTCGTTCCCGCGCTCGAGAACGCGGCGCTCTGGCACGAGCGCGACATCTCGCATTCCTCGGTCGAGCGCGGCATCGGCCCCGACGCCACGGTGACGCTCGATTTCGCGCTGGTGCGCTTGGCCGGCCTCGTCGAGAAGCTCGTCGTCTACCCCGGGCGGATGCGCGCCAATCTCGACGCCCAGGGCGGCCTCTGGAACTCGCAGCGCGTGCTGCTCGCGCTGACGCAGAAGGGCATGAGCCGCGAAGACGCCTACGCCGCCGTCCAGCGCAACGCGATGGCCGCCTGGGAGGGCAAGGGCAGCTTCGCCGATTTCCTCGCCGCCGACCCCGCCATCGCCAAGCATCTCGGCGCCGCCGAGATCAAGGCCCTGTTCGGCCTCGACCACCACCTCCGACACGTCGACACGATCTTCCGCCGCGTGTTCGGCGCGTAGTCTCTCGCCCTCCGGCGAGGAGAACCCATTAATTCATCGGCACGATGACCTTGATCGCCTTTTCGGCGATGACCTTGCCGTTCCAGAGGACCTGGAAGCGCCAGAGTCCTTCGGCCATTTCCCAGCCGTGGTCGAAGCGGTAGGCGTTCAGCACGATCTGGCCTTCGTGCGAGATCACGACGTCGCGCTCGATCATGGTCGCGGTTTCGCCGGTGGCGGGATTGGTCAACGGCGGCACGACGCGCCGGAGCGTCAGCGTCTGCGCCACCAGCGCCGGATCGGTGACGCGGAACTGGAAGCCGATCATGCGCCCGGGCTGCGCGGCGACCTCGTCGGCCTTGCGCAGCAGGGTCACGTCCGCGACGATGACGCGCTCGCGGCTGATGTGGCGCGGCTCGGCCTCGAAGCGCTCGACGCGGTGCCGGTAGATGCCGTAGTCGACGATGGCGATCCGCTGGCGGTCGCCGTCGGCAGCGCGAGCGGGCGTGCCCGCCGCAATGAGCAGGACCGGCGCCGCAAACGCGCGCGCCGGCAGGCCCGGCCGTCCCCGATCGTTCCGCATCACCCCTTGCCCCGGTCGCGTTCAGTTCATCGGCAGGATCACTTTGAACTTCTTCTCCGCGAGCACCTTGCCGTCGAGCAGCACCTGAAACGTCCACTCCCCCTCGGCCCGCTCCCAGTCATAGTCGAACCCGTAGGCGTTCAAGAAGAGCGTGCCGGGCCCAGCCGTGACTTCGCCTTCGACGATCGTGGCCGAGCGCCCTGTTTTGGGATTGGTGAGCTTCGGCACGATTTTGCGCGTGACCAAGGTCTTTCCGTAGAGCGCGGGATCGGTCACGCGGAACTGGAAGCCGAACATGCGGCCGCGCTGCGCATCGACGACCTCGGTCTTCTCGCGCAGGCGCACGTTGGAAACCGTCGTGCGCTCCCCCGCCACGTCCTTGGGCTCGGGGATCACCTGCGTCACGACGTGGTCGTAGACGCCGTAGTCGACGATCTCGATGCCGCGATCGGCGCTCGCCGCCGGCCGCGCCGCCGCGGCCAGGAACAGCGCCATGGCGACGGCGGGGAGGCCGCGGGACCCAAGGCTTGCCAGCATGAGCGTGATCCGCGCGCCTAGTTCATCGGGATGATGACTTTGAACTTCTTCTCGGCGATCACGCGGCCGTTGTGCAGGATCTGGAAGGTCCAGATGCCCTCGGCCATCTCCCAATCGTAGTCGAAGCGGTAGCCGTCGTAGAGCAGCTCGCTCGAGCCCACGAACGGGCGGTCCTGCGTCGTCATCGTCCGCCTGCTCTCGGGGTTGGTGAGCGGCGGGAAGATGGTGCGCAGCGTGAGCTGCTTGCCCATCAACGCGGGATCGGTGACGCGGAAGCGGAAGCCGAAGCTCCGGCCCAGCTGCGCATCGATCTCCTCGGTCTGGCGCTGCAGGCGGATGTTGGAGACGATGTTGCGCGAGCCGCTGATGTCTTCGGGCGCCGGCACGCTGCCGTCCACGGACAGATCATAGAAGCCGAAATCCTTGATCTCGACCTGGCCCGAAGCCCGGGCCGGGGCGGCCAGCGCCAGGGCCAGCACGAGGAGCGGCGCCAGCGCGCGCCAGAACAGGAACGGGATGCGATGAACCTTTGTCATGGTCGAACCTTGCCGGAGTTTCGGTGTTCCCGTTTGCATTCCCGCGCCGTGCTCAATTGAGCGGCACGACGATCTTGAACTTCTTCTCGGCGATCACCCGCCCTCTATATACGATCTGCTTCGTCCAGACGCCCTCGGCGATTTCCCAGCCGTGATCGAAGGTGTAGCCGAAATAGACGTTGTCCCGGCCCACCACCGCCCAATCGTACTCGCTGACCGTCATGGTCTTGCCGGTGTTGGGGTTGGAGATCGGCGGGTGGAACGTGCGGATCGTGAGCATCGCCGGGCCGGGCGGAAAGTCATGAAGGCGCAGGTCTAGCCCGAAGGAGTTACCAAGCTGCCCCACGATCTCGTCGGTCTGCTGGATCAGCCGGTGCGCATCCACCGATTGCAGCTCGCCCGAGGCGGTGCGGTCGCTCTTCTCGATTTCGCCGGTGCGCCGCGTCTCGAAGCGCCCAAAGGACAGGATCGTGGCGCTGGGCTCGCCCGAGGCCGCAGCCGGGCCGGCGCCGGCGGCCATGGCCCCGGCGGCGAGGAGAAAGGCGAAGAAGGCGAAGCGAGCACGCATGCTCTTAACCCAATTCAGCGGCGCCGCGATCGTCGCGCATCGCGCGGGCGCGCACAGACGAGCGGCCAAGCCGAACGATACATCTTGCCGTTGCCCCCTTGCGTCAGTTGAGCGGAACGATGACCTTGAACTTCTTCTCGGCAATCACCTTGCCGTTGTAGATGAGTTGCTTGGTCCAGACGCCCTCGGCGATTTCCCAGCGGTAGTCGAAGGTGAAGCCGAAATAGACCTTGTGGCGGCCGATCACCGGCCAGTCGTATTCGCTGACCGTCATGGTGCGCCCGGTTTCGCTGTTGGTGAGCGGCGGGTGGATCGTGCGCACCACGAGATTGACCGTCCCCGGCGGCAGGCCCTCGAGATCGACTTCGATGCCGAAGGTGTTGCCGAGCTGGCCGACGACCTCGTCGGTCTGCTGGATGAGGCGGCGCGTCTCCACCGGCTTCACCTCGCCGGCGACCGTGCGCTCGGCCTTTTCGGGCTTGCCGGTCTCGACGATCTCGTAGCGGCCGTAGCCGACGATCTTGGCGCTCGGCTCGGCCGAGGCGGCCGCGGCCCCGCCCGCGGCGACCGCGAAGACGAAGGCGGCCAGAAGGGGCGCGGCGGGATTCTTGCGCATGAAAGGGCTCATCTCAATTGATCGGGACAATGACCTTGAACTTCTGCTCGCCGATCACGCGGCCCTCGTAGATGATCTGGAAGGTCCATTCGCCCTCCGCGATCTCGTAGCTCGAATCGAAGCTGTAGCCGGTGTAGCGCTCGCCGCCCGAGCTCACGGATTGCTCGCGCTCGCCGTAGTTCATGGTCTTGCCGGTGTCGGGATTGGTGAGGCGCGGATGGCGGGTGCGGATCGTGACGTTGGCGCCGTCGGGCACGCCGTGAATGCGGTAGCGGAAGCCGAAGCTGGTGCCGAGCTGGCCCATGATCTCGCGCGTCTTCTCCGTCAGGCGCACATTGGCGACGAGGTTCATCTTGCCGCTCACCGAGATCGGCATCGGCACGGTGGTGCGCGTGCCGGTGGCGTAGACGCCATAATCGAGAATCTCGACGCGCGGCTGGCCGGCCCGGGCCGGACTTAGGGCCAGGCTCGGTGAAGCCAGGAGCGCAAGCGCGGCGGCGGCGAAGAGGCGGCGCATCGGGGGAACCACGTTTCCGGTGCCATTATACGCTGAATATGGCCGATGTGTGGACCCGGCTATGAACCAGATCACAGCGCGGCCGCCGCGCTTAACCAAGAGCAAAAAGCCCGCGATTTCATCGGCCTGCGGGCACCCGGCTGGCGTCCGCGTTGACACGCCCCGGCCCCGCTTCTACTCCTAGCCGCAGCCCGTCTTGAGGCCCCCTCAATCGCGATGACCGACCAGCTCAAACTCGCCCTCGCCCAGATCAACACCACCGTGGGCGACATCGCGGGCAACCTCGGGCGCATCCGCGCCGCCCGCGCCGAGGCCGGGCGCCAGGGCGCCGATCTCGTCGTCTTCCCCGAGCTGGTCGTCTCCGGCTATCCGCCCGAGGATTTGGTGCTGAAGCCCCTGTTCCAGGACCGTGCGGCGGCCGCGGTCGAGAGCCTCGCCGCCGACACCAAGGACGGCGGCCCGGCCATGATCGTGGGGGCACCGTGGCGCGAGAACGGCAAGCTCTACAACGCCGCCTTCCTCCTCGAGGGCGGCACGATCGCGGCCAAGCGCTTCAAGTACGATCTCCCGAACTACGGCGTGTTCGACGAGAAGCGCGTCTTCGCGGCGGGGCCGCCGCCGGGGCCGGTGAATTTCCGCGGCGTGCGCCTCGGCCTCATGATCTGCGAGGACATGTGGAAGCCGGACGTCACCGAAACGTTGCAGGAGTCGGGCGCCGAGATCCTCATCGTCACCAATGGGTCGCCCTACGAAAGCGACAAGCTCGACGAGCGCCTGAACCTCGCCGTGCAGCGCGTGGTCGAGGCCGATCTGCCGCTCGTCTATGTCAACCAGATTTGCGGCCAGGACGAGCTGGTGTTCGACGGCGCCTCGTTCGTCTTGAACGCCGATCGCCGCCTCGCCGCGCAAGCGCCGGCGTGGCGCGAGCACGTGATGACGACGCGCTGGACGCGCGGCAGCAACGGCGCCTGGACCTGCGCGCCCGCCGAAGTGCACGCACAGCCGCCGCGCCTCGAGGCGATCTACAGCGCGATGACGCTGGGCCTGCGCGACTACGTGCGCAAGAACCGCTTCCCC
>DATBLL010000099.1:0-15254 GCA_036555425.1 Alphaproteobacteria bacterium
TTCGAGATCGCGATGTGCAGCAGCTCGGTCGAGCCCCAGCCGTCGAGAATCAGGAGCCCGGTCTTCGCCTTCCAGCGGCGGAAAATGTCGGCGGGAAGCGCCTCGCCGGCGGACAGACAGAAGCGCAGCGAGGAGAGGTCGGGCTTGGCGGCGTCGAGCGCCGCGAGCTGGGCGGCGTAGAGCGTCGGCACGCCGAAATAGAGCGTCGGACGGAATTTCCTGATCACCTCGAAGGTAAGGTCCGGCGTCGGCCGTGGCGCCAGCAATATGGCGGTGCCGCCGACCCAGAGCGGAAACGTCATCGCGTTGCCGAGCCCATAGGCGAAGAAGAGCTTGGCGGCGGAGAAGAAGACGTCGCTCTCGCGCATGCCGAGCGTCTCGACGCCGTAGCGCTGGCTCGTCACCACCATGTCGCGCTGGCGGTGCACGGCGCCCTTGGGGCGGCCGGTCGAGCCCGAGGAATAAAGCCAGAAGCAATCGTCGGTGGGCTTCGCCGGGTGCGGCTCCAATGACGCCGACGCCGCGGCCATGAGCTTGTCGAGGCCGCCCTCGGAGCGCAGCACATGGCGCGGTTTCTTCGCCAGCGCCGCGACGGCCGGCTCGACCTCGCCCGCGAACTCGGGCGAATAGATCACGACCGCCGCGCCGCTGTCGGCGATCATGTATTCGTAGTCCTTGGCGCGCAGCAGCGTGTTGAGCGGCACCGGCACGATGCCGGCTTTGATGGCGCCCCAGAACGCATAGTAGAAGGCCGGGCAATCCTTGACGATCATCAGCACGCGCTCGCCCGGCACCGTGCCAAGGCCCTTCAACGCGTTGCCGCAGCGGTTCACCCGCTCCGCCAGCTCGGCATATGTGACGGTCTCGCCGTCATAGGTCTTGATGATGGGCTTGGCGCCGCGGCCCTCCTTCACGTGCCGGTCGATGAACGGCACGGCGGCGTTGAAGCTCTCCGCGATGCGAATTTCGCTGCCGCGCGCGGTCTTTTCGATCCGCACCTCGTTGGGCTGCATGGGCGTCCTCCGGTCTTTTCTTGTTGGTCGAATGCCGTGAGCATGCACGCGCATGGGCGCTTTTTCCAGAAGCCTTGTCACCGCCGCGACATTTGGCAGTGGCCGCCACGGCTGAAGCCGCTGTGGCGTTTTGCCCCGCGTTTCGGGGCGGGCTTGGCAAGACCCTCCGGGTCGCGATCAAATCGCGGGGTATGACCGTCTCGAGCACTGCCATTCCCCTCGCACCCGCGGCCGCCGGCACCGATGCCAACGCGCGCGCGGTCGCATGGTGGCTGATCGCCGTCGCGGGCATGGTGTTCGTCATGGTCGTCATCGGCGGCATGACGCGGCTCACCGAGTCGGGCCTTTCGATCACCGAATGGCAGCCGATCACGGGAGCGCTGCCGCCGCTGTCGGAGGCCGATTGGCAGGCGCTGTTCGCCAAATACCGGGCGTCACCGCAGTTCCAGCAGATGTTCCCCGCCCTCACGCTCGCCGGATTCAAGGGCATCTTCTGGCTCGAATACATACACCGGCTCTGGGGCCGCCTCATCGGCGTGGCGTTCCTGCTGCCCTTCCTGTGGTTCTGGATCCGCGGCCGCATCCCCAAAGGCTACTGGCCGGCGTTGCTCGGCCTCTTCGCGCTGGGCGGGCTGCAGGGCGGCGTCGGCTGGGTGATGGTGGCGAGCGGGCTCGTCGACCGGCCCTCGGTCAGCCACTACCGGCTCACCCTGCATCTGGCGCTCGCCGTCGTGATCTATGTCGCGATGCTGTGGACGGCCTTCGGTCTCTTGCAGCCGCGCGGGCCGATTGCGGCCCATGCGGGAATCCGCCGGTGGTCGCGGGTCGTCTACGTCTTGATCGCGGTCACCATCATCTACGGCGCCTTCGTCGCTGGGCTGCGCGCCGGCTGGATCTACAACACTTTTCCTTGGATGGGCGACGGCTTGGTGCCGGCAGGTTACTGGCTTAAGAGTTTGGGCTGGCGGAATCTGGTCGAGAACCACGACACGGTCCAGTTCAACCACCGCCTGCTCGCAACGCTGACGCTCTTGGCCATTATTGTGCTATGGGGCGCGGCGCGGCGCAAAGTGGCCGGCCTGCGCCGGGCTGCGACATGGCTAGTGCTGTCCGTATTGCTGCAATACGGCTTGGGTATCACCACCATTCTGCTGTTCGACGTCGACGTGGCGCGTCCGCCGCTGGCGGGTGGCTTAGTGATCGGCACGCTGCACCAGGCCGGCGCCATGGTCCTGGTGACGGCGGCCGTCTGGTCCGCCCATGCCGCGCGGGCGGGTCGCGCCCGCCCGCGCGCGAGTCAGCGCATCAGCGTGACGATGTTGGAATAGTCGTCGGTCCAGACGCGCAGGCCGGGCTGAGCTTTCAGCGCGCGCCATCGGCCCCAGGCGTTGGGCGCGGTCTTGTCGAACTCCTCGGTCAGCGCCTTGAGTTTCGCTTCGTCGCGCGTCAGCGCCACCCAGGCCGACCGGAAGCGATAGGGATAGTCCTTCTCCATCTTGGCGCCGCCCGTATCGAACAGGCGCGCGGCGAGCTTCATGTCGGCGGCGAGGCCGGCGACCACCGGCTCGAGATCGAGGTAGCGGTTCGAAATGTGGAGCAGCACGATGCCGCCGGGCGCGAGCTTCTCGAGATAGAGCTTGAAGGCCTCGCGCGTGACGAGATGGGTCGGGATCGAGTCGGACGCGAAGGCGTCGAGGACCAGCAGGTCGAAGCCCGCATTGGGCTCGCGCGCCAGGGTGAGTCGCCCGTCGCCGATCACGATGCGGGCCTTGGGCGCGCATTGGGGCAGGAACGTGAAGAGCTTGCCGCTCGCCGCGATGCGGGACACCGCCGGGTCGATCTCGAAGAAGGTCCAGTCCTGGCCCTCGCTGCGATAGCAGGCGATCTCGCCGGCGCCCAAGCCGACGGCGCCGACGCGCTTCGGCAATTGGCCCGCGGCCGTCAGCGCCGCATAAAGGCGGCCGAAGCCGCTGCCGGCGTGATAGTAGGTGTGCTTCTCGCGCCGCCGGCCCGGCGCGAGATTCTGCGCGCCGTGCGTCGTGCTGCCGTGCACGAAGATCAAGTAGCCCGTTTCGGTGTTCTTCTTGATCACATGAGTGCCGAAGAAGGTGCGGTCGCGGTGCACGATACTGGCCGATGCGATGCTGACGAACTGCATGCCGAACAGCGCCAAGGCCACGATGCAGAGGCCGAAGCGCAGCGGGCGGCCGGCCGAGAGGACGGTGAAGACCAGCGCGAAGATGGCGACGAGCGCCAGCAGCAGAAGCGCGGTGGCGCCGTTCTCGCTTCCGATGTGCGGCGTGAGCATGACGGCCAGCGCCATGCCGGCGACGGGGAACGAGATTTCCCGCAGCATGGCGGAGGCCGCGAGCGTCAGGCCGCGCGGCTCCTTCTTCTCCTCGGTGAAATCGGTGCGCGGACGCAGGAACGCCGCCGCCGCGCAAAGAATCGAAAGTTCAATGACGCGGTCGAACAAGAGCGGCGCCAAGAGTGCGGCGAACGCGCTGCCGAGAATGCCCCCCGCCGACATCCAGACATAGAACTCGGTGAGATGCCGCGTGGGCGGCCGCCGCTGAACCAGGCGCCCGTGGCAAACCATCGACGTGACGAACAGCGTCGCGAGCACCAGCGCGATGACGAGATAGTGGTACTTGGTGATGTTCCACGTCGCGACCAGGGCCGTGACAACGAGCAGCGGCGTCTGCGCGACCAGCATCCACTTCTCGAAGATCAGCGGCCGCCGCGCGAACACCAGCACGAAGCTCAGCAGATAGAGGGTGAGCGGGATGACCCAGAACAGGGGGATCGCGACCAGATCGGTCGTGATGAGCGTCGTCACCGCCACCAGCAGGCCCGAGGGCACGCAGGCGAGCAGCACCCATTCGAGGCGCTTGCGCCAATCGGGCGCGCCGAGGACGGGATGCGTCGGCTGTTCGATGCGCCGCGGCACGGTGCCGTGCGTGCGGCCGCGATAGAGCGTGAAGCAGCCCGCGGCGCCGATCGCGATCGCCAGCACCACATAGGCGAAGGTCCAGACGCTGCTCTGCTCGGCCAAGGCCAGGCTGGGCTCGAGCAGGACCGGGTAGGCGACGAGGGCCAGGAGGCTGCCGAGGTTGCTGGCGCCGTAGAGGAAATAGGGATCGCGCGCCGATTCGTGCGCGGTTTCACCGAACCAGCGCTGCAGCAGGGGCGAAGTGGCCGAGAGCGCGAAGAAGGGCAGGCCCACGGACACCGTGAGCAGCCCGACCAGCCACAGCATCGGCATGGTCTCGGGCGGATCGCGCCAGGCATCGCCGATGGCCACGGGCAGCAAGATGAACGCCAGGCCGAGCACGCCGACATGCACCACGATCTGCAGCTTCAGCGGCAGGCGGGTGCCGAGGAAATGGGCGTAGACGTAGCCGAGCAGCAGCGTCGCCTGGAAAAAGACCAGCGCCGTGTTCCACACCGCCGGGGCGCCGCCCAGGAGCGGAAGCGCCATCTTGGCGAACATCGGCTGGACCTGGAACAGCAGCCACGCGCTCAGGAAGATCGCGGAGCCGAACAACAGCAGCGGGCTGGCGATGCGCGTCGGCGTTCCGACGAATGACGGCGACAAGGCGATCTCCCCGAGCGGCGTTTTTGGCCTCCCCGGACGATTAGACGGGCATCGTAAACGACGGATTAAGAACCCGGCACCGCAGTCAAAGATCGGCCCGGCGCGTCAATGTTTCGTTCACCCGTCGCGCGGTTATTCGGCCACGCCGATGAACTTCGCGAGCCGTTCGGGGTCATTGCGCAGCGGCGCGGACTCGCCGTCGTAGACGATGCGGCCCTTGTCCATCACGATCGTGCGCGGCGAGAATTCGAGCGCCACGCGGCTGTTCTGCTCGACGAGGATGATCGAGAGGCCGCCCGCCTTGCGCAGGCGCGCGAGCACGGCCGCGAGGGCCTCGACGATGACGGGCGCCAGACCCTCGGTGGGCTCGTCCATCAGCAGCACCGAGGGATTGGTCAGCAGCGCGCGCGCGATGGAGAGCATCTGCTGCTCGCCGCCCGAAAGCTGATTGCCCTTGTTGGACAGGCGCGCCTTCAAGTTGGGGAAGAGCTCGAAGATGCGCGCCTGGGTCCACGCGCCGGGCCGGGCGGCGACTTCGAGGTTCTCGCGCACGCTGAGGGACGGAAAGATCTCGCGCTCCTGCGGCACGAAGCCCAGGCCCATCAGCGCGCGGCGATGGATGGGGACCCGGGCGATGCTCTGGCCGGCCAGCGCCACGTCGCCCTTGTGCAGCGTCGTGTGGCCCATGACGGTGGCGAGCAGTGTCGTCTTGCCGACGCCGTTGCGGCCGATGATGCTGATGCTTTCGCCCGGCGCCAGCGCGACGGTCACATCTTCGAGCACCACGGTTTCCCCGTAGCCGGCCGAGACGTGGCTGAGGTCTAGCGCACTAGCCACGGGTGCTGGCCTGTCCGAGATAGACGGCCCGCACGTCGGCGTTGGCGCCAATCTCCTTGGGCGTGCCTTCGGCGAAAATCGCGCCGCTGACCAGCACGGTGATATGCTGCGCGAAGCGAAAGACGAGGTCCATGTCGTGCTCGATGATGAGCACGCCGATATTGGGCGGCAGACCGGCGATGGCATCGAGGATGATGTGGCTTTCGGCGCTGGGCACGCCTGCCGCGGGCTCGTCGAGCAGCAGCACCTCGGGCTTCAAGCCGAGCGCGATGGCGATCTCGACCAGGCGCTGGCGGCCATAGGGCAGCTCCGATATGCGGTGGCGCGCATCCCTCTCGAGCTTCAGCGTTTCGAGGAGATGCATCGACTCCTCGATCACGTCCTTCCGCCAGCCCGCCGGGCGGAAGATCTCGCGCGCGGCGCCGACGCGCTCGGCGACCGCGATGTAGACGTTCTCCAGCACCGAGAGGCCGCGGAACAGGCGGTTGATCTGGAAGGTGCGCGCGATGCCGAGCTTCACCCGCTCGGCCTGCGAGGCGGCGGTGATGTCGCGTCCTTTCAGCAGCACCGAGCCGTGCGAAGGCTTGAGGACCCCGGTCAGGAGATTGATGAAGGTCGTCTTGCCGGCGCCGTTGGGGCCGATGAGGGCGCGGCGCGCGCCGGCTTCGAGCCGGAAGGTGACGTCGCGCGTGGCGGCGAGCGCGCCGAAATTGCGGCTCAAGCCCCGCGTTTCGAGAAGAACTTCGCTCATGGCGCGGCGCGATTCCCGGGGCGGCGGAACCGCCAGCCGACGAACAACCAAAGGCGCTCGCCGATGCCGAGCACGCCGTTGCGCGCGAACAGCGCGATGACGACGAGGAGGAGGCCGAGGCCCAACTGCCACGCCGTCGGATAGGCCTTCGAGAGGAAATGGGAGAGCGCCATGTAGGCGATGGCGCCGATGAAGGCGCCGTAGAGGCGGCCGTAGCCGCCGAGGATCAGGATGATGATCACGGCCGCCGAGCGATCGAGCGAGAGGAAGGTCTGGTTGACGAAGAGCGTGGCCTGGGCGAGGAGCGCGCCGGCGACGCCGGCCACGGCGGCGGACATGCCGTAGGCCATCACCAGCCGCGACTGCACCGGCGTGCCAACCGCCGGCATGCGCAGGATGTTTTCGCGGATGCCGGTCAAGCTTTGGCCGAAGGGCGAATAGATGATGCTTCGCACGACGAGGAAGACGAGGAAGAGCACCGCCAGCACATAGAGATATTGGCTCTTCGAGGAGAGCTGATCGAATTCGAACAGGCCCAGGATCGGCAGGAAGGTGAGATTCTTGCCGTCGAAGCCGCCGGTGTATTCGCCGAACTGGTTGGAAAGCTCCTCGAGCAGCGCCGCGAAGGAAAGCGTCAGCATCAGCAGCGTGAGCCCGCGCGTGCGCAGCAGCACCCAGCCCGAGAGCAAGCCGAGGACGCCGGCGGTGATCGCGGCCGCGAACAGGGCTGAGATGGGCTCGGTCCAGCCGGCATAGATGCTGAGCATGCCGACCGCATAGGCGCCGACGCCAAAGAAGGCCGCGTGGCCGAGGGTGATGATGCCGGCATAGCCGAGCGCCAGATCGAGCGAGAGGGCGAACAAGATCGTGACCAGGAGCTCGGTGCCGAAGGTGAGATAGGTGGGGAAGGCGAAATAGGCGGCGATCGCCAGGATCCAGGGCAGCGGCTCCCACGCGCGCAGATGATGGCGCCGCGCCAGCGCCAGCGCCGCCGGGTGCTGCAGCAGATGCGCGGAGGGCGTGGTCATGCGGACTTCCCGAACAGGCCCTGGGGCCGCCACAGCAGCAGCAGAATGGTGAGGGCGTAGATGTAGAGCGTGCCGCCGCGCGGGACGTACTGCTTCAGCACGAAATCGAGCACGCCGATGATGAGCGCGGCGTAGAACACGCCGGTGACGCGCCCGAGACCGCCCACGGCGACGACGATCAGGAAGAAGACGAGATACTTGAGCGCGTATTGCGGATCGAGGCCGAGGAACTCGGCGCCCAGGCCCCCGCCCAGCGCGGCCATGCCGCTGCCGAAGGCGAAGGTGAGGGTGAAGAGGCGGTTGACATTGATGCCGAGCGATTCGGCCATGCGCCGGTTGTCGACCGCGGCGCGGATCTGCGCGCCCATGCGCGTGCGCTCGAAGCCGAGCCACAGCGCCACCACGAAGACGACGCCGATGATGATGAGGACGACGCTATAGGTGCGGTAGGAGGTGAAGCCCAGATCCATCTGCCCACGCAGCATCTGGGGGAGCTGGATCTGCTGGTTCTCGGGGCCGATCAGAAGGGTCACCGCGGCGATCATGATGAAGACGAGGCCGATCGTGAACAGCACTTGGTCGAGTTCGACCGCGCGGTAGAGCCGTGAATAAAGCAGGCGCTCCAAGACCACGCTGAAGGCGGCGGTGAGAATGAAGCCCAAGGCCATGGCGGGGACGAAGCCCACGCCCCAGCGGTTCATCGACAAGACGATGACGTAGCCGCCGATCATGGCGAAGCCGCCATGGGCGAGGTTGACGAAGCCCATCAGGCCCATCGTCACGGAGAGCCCGACCGAGACGATGAAAAGCACCATGCCGGCGGCGAATCCGCCCAACAGGATGCTGGCTACGTCGATACCGAAAATCACCGGGATGCCCGAGGGACGAAATGGTACGTCAAGGCCGCCGCCCGCGGTGGCGGAGCGGCGGCCTCGACCTTAGCGAAAGGGAGCAGGCTGGGCGCGCGTCACTTCGGCGCGCAAGGCCCGATCTTCAGCTCCTTGCATGCGTCCTTGACGGCGTCGATCTTGCCGATGGTCTTTTGGAATAGGCGGCCGTCCTTCATCACCGCTTCCGAGAGATACTCGTTCATGACGATGTCGCGCGTGGCGGGGTCGATCATGATCGGTCCGCGCGGGCTATTGTGCTTCCAGCCCTTCAAGGCCGCGAGCGCCTTGGCGGTGTCGATCTTGCCTTTGAGCGTGCGCACGACGTGGACGGCCGCGGCCATCGCGTCATAGCCGCCCACGGCCATGAAGTCGGGCACGCTGTCCTTGCCGTAGGCCTGCTTCCAGGCGGCGACGAAGCGCTTGTTCTCGGCGTTGTCGAGATCGGCATGGTAGTGGTGCATCGTGATGAGGCCGACCGCGGCCGGGCCCATCGCCTGGAGCTTGTTGTCCTGCGTGATGTCGCCGGGCCCGATCAGCTTGATGCCGGCCTGGCGCATGCCGAGTGCTCCGTATGTCTTCACCACCGCCGCGGCGTGGTCGCCGGCCGGGACGAAGACGAAGAAGACGTCGGGCTTCTTGTCCTTGGCGCGCTGGAAGAACGGCGTGAAGTCCGGCACCTGCGCGGCGCCGCCCATCGGGATCTCGTCGATGACCTTGCCGCCGCTCGCCTCGAACGCCCTCTTGAACGAGTCGCGCATATCGCGGCCCGGCGGGAAGTCGGTGAAGCCGACCACCGCGGTCTTGGCCTTCAGGATCTTCGCCGTCGCCTCGCCCATGGCGTAGCCGGCGTGCCACATGCTGAACGAGAAGCGGACGTAGTTGGGCGAAAGATTGGTGATGTGCGCGGTGCCGGCATTGGTGATGAGGGCGAGCTTGTTGCCCGCGGTCACGATTGGCGCGGACGCGATCGCGTTGGGCGAGTAAATCCAGCCGACGAGAATGTCGACCTTGTCCTGCGTGATGAGTTCCTGCACCACGGTTTTGGCCGTGGCGCCGCCCGGATCCTTCACGTCGCGATAGATCAAGGTGATCTTGTAAGGCGCCACCTGGGCCGCATGGAGCTTCAAGTATAGTTCCATGGCGCGGCTGGTCTGCTGGCCGAACTCGGCGCCGATTCCGGTGAATGGCAAGGGAACGCCGACTTTGACCTCCTGCGCCTGGGCTACGCCCGCGGACAGGCCGATCGCGGCAGACGCCGCGAGGATGCGCTTCAACATTCAAACCTCCCTGTATGCGAGCCGCTTGGCGCGGCCGCTAACGTTGCCGGAGGATAGTAGGGCGAAAGGCGGAATCGGCGCAAGCAAAGGACGCCAAAAGGCGCGCCCGGCGGGCCGAGCGCGCTATTTTTGGGCACTCAGGAGAAACTTAAGCACTCTAAGGATTTAGTGTCCGCGTATCTCCGGCGCGGTTTGCTTCGCAGCGGCGCTCACTGCCCGCAGCGGCCGACCTTCAGCTCCTTGCATGCGTCTTTGACGTTCGCGATCATGCCGACGTTCTTCATGTAGAGCCGCCCGTCCTTCATCACGACCTCGGACAGGTACTCGTTCATGATGACGTCGCGCGTGACGGGATCGATCATGATCGGTCCGCGCGGGCTCTTGTCCCACTTCCAGCCCTTGAGCGCGGCCAGCGCCTTCTCGGGATCGATCTTGCCCTTCAAGGTCTGCACCACGTGCGCGATGGCGGCCATGCCGTCGTAGCCGCCGACGGTGACGAAGTCGGGCACCTCCTTCTCGCCATAGGCCTTCTTGTAGGCGGCGACGAAGGCCTTGTTGTAGGGATTGTCGAGGTCGGCGTTGTAGTGGTGCATCGTCACCATGCCGACCGCGGCATTGCCGATTTCCTGCAGCTTGCTGTCCTGCGTCAGGTCGCCGGGGCCGACGAGGCGGATGCCGGCGTCGCGCAGGCCCATCGCGCCATACGCCCTGACGACCGCGCTGGTATGCGCGCCGCCGGGTACGAAGATGAAGAGCACGTCCGGCTTCTTCTCCTTGATGCGCTGCATGAACGGCGTGAAGTCCGGCACCGCGGCGGCACCGCCCATCGGCACCTCGTCGATCACTTTGCCGCCATGCGCCTCGAAGCCCTTCTTGAAGGCGTCAAGGCTGTCCTTGCCCGGCGGGAAGTCGGTGTAGCCGACCACCGCGGTCTTGGCCTTCAATATCTCCGCCGCCGCCTTGCCCATGGCGAAGCCCGCGTGCCACATGCTGAACGACACGCGCGCGATGTAGGGCGACAGATTGGTGATCCAGGCCGTCCCCGCGTTCATGATCACGAGCGGCTTCTTCCCGGCGTGGACGAGCGGGGCCACGGCGATGGCGTTCGGCGAATAGATGAAGCCGGTGATGAGATCGACCTTCTCCTGGACGATCAGCTCCTGCACCACGGTCTTGGCGGTGGCGCCGCCCGGATCCTTGTAGTCGCGCTTGATGAGCTTGATCGTATAGGGCTTGAAGGCGTCCGGGTTCATCTTGAGGAACAGCTCGATGCCGCGGTCGACCTGCCGGCCGAGCTCGGCGCCGACGCCGCTATAGGGCAGCGCGACGCCGATCTTCACTTCCTGCGCGGCGGCGCCGCCGGCGAGAGAGAGGGCCGCTGCGGCGGCGGCGATGCGCATCTTCATGGTTTCCTGCCTCGACAGATTGTTGACGATCCCCACCCCAGAGGATTCGTCTGCATCTTTGGCGCCGGGCCGGCGCGGGGCAAGAGGCGCGGGCGCATGAGGGTCGTGCGGCGCGATGCGGCCGTTCAGTCGGGCAGTCCCGCCTTGGCCAGTCCGGTCATCAGCCGCTCGTTGGCCTTGACCGCGACCGGCTCGTTCGAGGTCACGTTCCGCCGATAGAGCGCGACCGTGATGCCCGGCTGCACGCGCAGGAAGTCTTGGAGCGCGGCCTTGGCCTCATCCATGCGCCCGAGATGCGCGAGCGCGCTCGCCAGCGCCGCGTAGTTGTGCGGATGGTCGCGGTTAGCCGCGATGCCCTGCCGCGCCGCTTCGATCGCGAGCGCATCGTCGCCGAACGCGATCCGCGCCCGCCCGATCGCGCCGTACCACACGGAGCGCAGCGGGTCGCGCGGGCTGAGCGCGAAGGCGCGCTCGATCCAGGCGACGGTCTCGCGCGGCCGGCCGAGCCGGATGAGGTTCAGCCCGTAGAAGAAGTAGGCGGGGGCGTGGTTGCGGTTGACCTCCATGCATTGACGCAGCAGGTGCTGCGATCGCGCGACCTCGCCGGCCAGCGTGTAGAGGAAGGCAAGGCCGTACACCGCGTCCGCGTTCTTGGGATCGATCGCCACCGCCTTCTCGCCGGCGGCGATACCCAGCCGGATCGCGTCTGCCCGCGCGAAGCCCCAGCCATAAACCGCTGCGCGCGCGTAGGCGTTGGCGGCCACGCCGTGCGCCTCGGCGTTGTCGGGATCGAGCGCCAGCGACTTGGCGACGAACGCCAGCGCCGCGTCGTTCGTCTCGCGCGTCTGCGGCTTGGTCCATAGCTCGGCCCAGGCGCGCAGCGCGTAATCGTCAGCGTCGAGGTTGCCGGCGCGGCGGCGCGCCGCTTGGCGGCTTACGGCTTCCTTGAGCTCGAGGTTGAGCGCGCGGGCGATGCGGCCGGTCACCTCGTTCTGGAACGCAAACATGTCGCTCGCGCTCTTCTCGTAGCGCTCGGACCAGACCTGCTGGCCGCTTTCGCCGTCGACAAGTCGCACGTTCACGCGCACCTCGCGTTCGGCGCGGCGCACGCTGCCTTCGAGCAGGTAGCGCACCTTGAGTTCGCGCGCGATGCGCTTGGCTTCGACGTTCTGACCTCGGTAGGTGGCGGCCGTGCTGCGCGCGATCACGAAGCTGCCCGAAATGCGCGAGAGGTCGGCAGTGAGGTCCTCGGTCAGCGCGTCGGCGAAATAGTCCTGGGCGTTATCGCCGCTGAGATTGGCGAAGGGCAGCACGGCGATCGAAAGGCGCGGCGTGCCGAGGCGCGGCGGCTGGTCCGCGACCATCGCCCTCAGGATCGGCAGCGTGACCCAGGCGCCGGCCCCAACGGCGGCGACGAGGATCGCGGCGAGGGCTGCCGCCTCGATGACGCGGCGCTTGCGTCGGGCCGGCGTCGGCGGCGTACCCTCGGCCGAGAACCGATAGACGCGGATCGGGCGTGCGATGTTCTTGACCGTCTGCTGGCCGCAGTCCTGGAACTTGAAGGCAAGCTTGTCGCGCACCTGCTCGTAGGCGGCGCGCGAGATGCAGATGCCGCCCGGCTCGGCGAGCTGCTCGAGCCGTGCCGCGATGTTGACGCCGTCGCCGAAGACGTCGCCGCCCTCGATGATGACGTCGCCGACATTGATGCCGATGCGGAACGCGATGCGCTTCTCGGGCGCAACCTCGGCGTTGCGCGCGCGCATCTCGTCCTGGATCGCGACCGCGCACTGCACGGCATCCACGACGCTCGGGAATTCGATCAGGATTCCGTCGCCGGTCGTCTTCACGACGCGGCCGTTGTAGTGCGCGAGCCTGGGGTCGATCGCCTCGGCGCGGTGCGCCTTGAGCGCGGCGAGCGTGCCGACTTCGTCGGCGCCCATGAGCCGGCTGTAACCGGCAACGTCGCCGGCGAGAATCGCGGCAAGCCTTCGCTGGACGGGTTCGGCCCCCATGGTGTCCCGATACGGCGCGTCGCAAACCCCGGCGCTTTATAGCAGGTCGGTATTCACGCGTATATCGCGGCGCTTCCGCTTGGGACGCTGCCTAACCACTCCCCAGCCGCGCAAACTCCTCCCAGGAGAGCTTGCCGTCGCCGTTGGTGTCGGCGGCGCGGAAGATGGCGCAGCCGGCGGCCAGGAATTCGATGCGCGAGACGAAGCCGTCCTTGTTCGTGTCGAGCGCGGTGAAGCGAGCCGCCGCCGCTGCGCCGCGCGCGGCCATGATCTCCTGGCGCGAAAGCTTCCCGTCGCCGTTCGTGTCCATTTGCCGGAAGGCTTCGAGGCGGGCCGTATCCAGCTCGGTCGGCGAGATGTAGCCGTCGCGGTCGGCATCGATGCGCTCGAATGCGGCGCGCAAGTGGCCGTCCTCGACGGGCGGGGGCGTGGCGGGCGGGCGAGGCGAGGGCGCGCGGCGCGCCGGGCGCTCGACCGGCGGCGGCTCGGCCAGCGGCCGCCCGCTCGCGGGCGGCGCCGCGCTCCCGGCCAGTGCCGCCGCGAACTCGGCGCGGGTCACGCGGCCGTCGCGGTCGTGGTCGAGTACGGCGAACTGCCGGCGTCCATGGGCCAGATACTCGTCGCGGGAGATCCGCCCGTCCTTGTTCGCGTCGATCCCGGCAAAGCGCCGCTCGCGCAGCCGGACGAGGTCGGGCCCGGCCCCGCCGGGACGGACGAATTCGCCGCGCGAAAGGAAGCCATCCCTGTTGGCGTCGAGGAGATCGAAGTCGCGCCGGCGCGCCGCCTCGAACTCCGCCAGCGTGACGGTGCCGTCCTTGTCGGCGTCGATGCGCTCGAAATCGGCGAGCGTCTGCGCGACCGCCGTCTCGGCCAGGAGCGCGGCGGCAACGGCAGCGACGGCAAGCCGAACCATGCGGCGCATCCTGCGGATCCTTGGTGCTTCCAGCCGGGTCAGCGGCGCGGGCGGGAGAGGGCGTAGAGGGCAACAGCGGCGGCATTGGAGACGTTCAAGCTGTCGAGCGCGCCCCCGCCATAGGTTCGCGCCGCCATCGGTATACGGACGAGGTCGTCGCAGCTGTCCCGGGTCAGGCGGCGCATGCCGGGCCCCTCGGCGCCGAGGATCAGCGCGCGCCGCTCGGGGACCGCGACCTCGTCGATGGCGCGCTCGGCGGCCCCGTCGAGGCCGATGCAGCGATAGCCCGCCTCCTTCAAGTCGGCGATGGCGCGCGCGAGATTGCCCACCCGCACCAGCGGCACGAGGTCGAGCGCCCCGGCGGCGGCCTTGGCGAGCGCCGCCGTCTCGCCCGGCGCATGGCGCTCGGTGGTGATGACGCCGTCGGCGCCGAAGGCGGCGGCCGAGCGCAGGATGGCGCCGACATTGTGCGGGTCGGTCACCTGGTCGAGCACGACCAGCAGCGATTGGGCCCGGCTTGCGGCCCAGATGAGGAGGTCTTCGAGGAATATCTCCGGCAACGGCTCGGCTTCGAGGGCTACGCCCTGGTGCACGGCCCCCCGCAACAGGTCGTCCAGCGCCCGCCGCTCGACGATTTCCGGCTTGGGGTGGCCGCTCCGGGCGGCGAGGACTCGCTCAAGGCGCGCGCCGAGGCGCCCGGCCTGCTCGGCGGTGATGAGGAGGCGCCTGACGCCTCGGTCAGGGTTGCCCAAGGCGGCCAGGACCGGGTGGACCCCATGCAGCCAGAGCCGGTCGCCCCTCGGCCCGAGCGGCGGGCCGCCCCGGCCATGGCGGCCAGCGGGCCGGCCGCCGCCGGGGCCGCCTCGGCCCGCCCGGCCGCGATGGAAATGCTTTGCCATAGCTTCGCCCCCTTCTAGAGGGACAACGGCCCCGCGTCACGCTGGCACAAGGGCCAAGCGCTTGCGTTCAAGGGAAGAACGTCGTAAATAGCAGGGCTGCTTCGACATCAAAGCCTCTTGCCCGATCCTCACGCCCGTGAGGGGCGGCGCGAGGCTTGTATTGTCTTTGCAGCAATCGCATGCACCGACGCTAACGGCGGAGGGGTGCCCGAGTGGCTAAAGGGGACGGGCTGTAAACCCGTTGGCTTACGCCTACGAAGGTTCGAATCCTTCCCCCTCCACCACCCGCCGCGCGCAAACGAGGTTTGGTACGTCAGAGATCGCGGATGGGCCGGTGGCCGCGCCGGGCGGGCGTAGCTCAATGGTAGAGCTCCAGCCTTCCAAGCTGGAGATACGGGTTCGATCCCCGTCGCCCGCTCCATGCGCGGGCCGCGGGGCCCGCCGATACGCATGAGACGCAAGGAAGAGACGGCGAGAGAGACGAAGGGTCGACCATGGCGAAGGAAAAGTTCGAGCGGACGAAGCCGCACTGCAACATCGGCACGATTGGTCATGTGGATCACGGGAAGACGACGCTGACGGCGGCGATCACGAAGGTGCTGGCGGAGACGGGCGGCGCCACGTTCATGG
>DATBLL010000105.1:0-12404 GCA_036555425.1 Alphaproteobacteria bacterium
CTCTACACGCTCAAGACCACGCCGGAGTTCGCCGCCTTGAAGGCGCGCTTGACCGAAGAAATCCGCATTGAATCGATCCGCGCCGCGGAGCAGCTCGCGGCGAAGCCGGAAGCATGATCCTCGGCCCCTGCGCGTTCAACGCTCCGTCCGCCGCGGCGAATAGCGGACGAGCAGTGTCTTGCGCTGGGCGCTGAAGGGATCGGCATTCTGATCGACCAGGGACACCACGACTTCGGTTGTCGGGAATTTCCACCCTGCCTCGATCCAAAACGAGGGGAAGGTGCCGCTGTAGTCGGTCGAGGCACGGCGTTCCTGCGGCGGGCCGTAGTCCTTGGCGAGCAGGTCGCGCACGGCCGCGAAATCGCTCAGCATCGGGAAGTCGCCGCGATAGCGCAGCAGCACCTGCGCCAGGCGCTCGCTGGCGCGATCGAGCTGGAACAGTGCCACGAAGGGCCGGCCGGCGAAGCGCTGGCCGGGCAGCGTGTCGCGCACGATGAGGGCGCCGTATTCGAGCGGCGCCGCGAGGCGGACGCGGGCGGGGCCGAGGACCCGCGCGAGCTCCTCGCTCGTCATGCCCCAGCGCGTGGCGCCCCAGCCAAGCACGTCTTCGGGCGCGGTTTCGGCACCGCGCGAGGGTGCAACGCAAGCGGCGGCGAGGATCAGCCCGAGCCGCCTGCGCGAGAGCCAAGATCTCATCTGCTTGTCTTGGGACAAGGCGCCGTTTCCGTGTGCGGATTTCCTTGCCACGGCACGAAATATGCATCGAATCGGGCCAAGGAAGCATGGCCATGCCCTTGGACGATGCAAGACACGGTTCCGCGACCGCGACGGCCCAGGCCTCGGCGGCCCAGGCCGTAGCGGCGACAGCCGTAGCGGCGCCGCCCGTCGCGAGCATCGGCCACAATGGCGGCCCGCCGCTCGACGAGCCGCCGCCGCGCGGCGATTGGAATTATTACTGCTGGCGGCGCGCGCACAAGCGCGCCTGGAAGACCCCGCCGCGCGAGATCGCACTTCGCCGCCTGCGCCACGCCGAAGCGCTCGGCATGACCTATCGCGAGTATCAGGCGGTCATTCTCGACAGCGGCGTTTACGTGCAGGAGCGTCCGGTGCCGAGCGAGCGCGCTTGGCCGCGCACGATGCGGACGCGAATGAAGCGCGGCCCGGCGCGTTAGGCCAAACCAAACTCGTGGTGTTTCGTTTGCGCTAGTCGACGATGTAGAGCTTCGCGCCCGTCGCCGTCGACGAGCGGTGCGGCTCGCCCTGGTCGGCGACCTGGTAGGTCATCCCCGGCGTCATCGTGAAGACGCGGCCGTCGGCGAGCTCGGTGTTGAGCTCGCCTTCGAGCACCAGAAGGAAATGGCCTTTCTGGCACCAGTGATCGGCCTTGTAGCCGGGGCTGTATTCGACCATCCGCACGCGCACCTCGCCGAACTGGCGCGTGCGCCACAGCGCCTCGCCGGTTTCGCCTGGGTGTCGCGTCGCCGGAACCTTCGCCCAATCGGTCGTGCCGAAGGGCAGATCCGAAATCACCATATTGCCGCCAAGCCTCGTTCGGAGCCCCGTACGAGACTAGACGAGCTCAGGCCTTCCAAAAAGGCTTGCTCGATTCGTGTGCGGCGTCGACGTGGTTGACGCCGATGTCTTTCAGCATGCGCTCGTCCATGCCGGCCAGATGCGCGCGCTGCTCGGCGCGCTCCCGCCACTCGGCGAGACGGGTGAAAAGGCCGGTGAAAAAGCCGGCGGAGCGGCGCGGCGCGGCAAGGCGCGGCGCGGCCAAGCGCGCGGCGGGCGGGCAATCCATGCAGTCGGAGCGGGTTGTCATGGTACAAGCTCCAATTTCCATCATCCGTAGCTTGGAGAACGTCGGGGGACCGTTCTATCCGCTTGTTGCGATGACGCTTGAAATATGTGGATCGGTGGCGCGGGACAAACGATGCTTTGACAGCTGACGGCTGAGGGAAATTCAGCTATATTTCGCGTATGCCCCAGCGCCTTCCGCCCCTCTCCGCGCTCCGCGCCTTCGCCGCCGCCGGCCGGCATCTCAGCTTCCAGCGCGCCGCCGCCGAGCTCGCGGTGACGCCGACGGCGATCAGCCATCAGATCAAGCGGCTCGAGGACGACCTCGGCGCGCCGCTGTTCCGCCGCTTGACGCGCAAGCTGCAGCTGACCGAGGCGGGGCAGACGCTGTTGCCCGAAGTGGCGGGCGCCTTCGACAAGCTCGCCGGCGCCGTCGAGCGATTGAAGGCGAGCGGCGACAGCGGCACGCTCACCGTCAGCGCCATCTTCACGCTCGCCTATCGCTGGCTCGCGCCGCGCCTGCCGAAATTCCAGGCGCGCCATCCCAAGATCGACGTACGCCTCGAGGCCTCGCAGCGCCTCGTCGATTTCACGCGCGACGACGTCGACGTCGCGATCCGCCACGGCA
Organism: Alphaproteobacteria bacterium; assembly: GCA_036555425.1. Taxonomy (GTDB): domain Bacteria; phylum Pseudomonadota; class Alphaproteobacteria; order Bin65; family Bin65; genus SBBV01. Next base: position 2,426 of record DATBLL010000105.1, read on the forward strand.
ACGGCCGCTGGCCCGGCTTGACGGCGATCAAGCTCTTCGACGACCGCTTCACGCCGCTCATCGCGCCCAAGCTCCTGGCCAAGGGCCCGCCGCTCAAGACCCCGCAGGACCTGCTCAAATACACGCTGTTGCGCGACATCCCCTATTTCGAATGGGAGAACTGGTTCGCCGCCGCCGGCGTGCACCCGCCGACGAACGCGCGCGGTCCCACGTTCGATTCGAGCCAGCTCGCGGCGCAGGCCGCCGAAGCCGGCCTCGGCGTGGCGCTGGTGCATCCTGAATTCTTCGCCGACGAGATCGCGGCCGGCCGTCTGATCCAGCCGTTTCCGATCGTCGGCCAGAACGACAAGAGCTACTACCTCGTCTTCCCGCCGGCGACGGCAGAGCGTCCCAAGGTCGCGGCGTTCCGCGAATGGCTGCTGGCCGAAGTCGCCGAATTCCACGCGGAGATGAAGCGCCGTCAGGCCAGGCGGCGGAGTGCCGCGCGGTAATTCTCGGCGATGCGTTCCTCGGTGGGGTGGCGGCCGTCGCGGACGACCCAGCGCCCGCCGACCATGACATGGCGGATCGCGGCGCTGGCGCCGGCGAAGACGAGCGCATCGAGCACGAAATCGCCGCGCTGGCCGGCAAGGGTCGGGTGACTGCGGTCGAGCGCCAGGAAATCGGCGCGGCAACCCGGCGCGATGGCGCCGATCGGCTGCGCCAGCGCCTGCGCGCCGCCGGCGAGTGCCGCACGCCATAGCTTGGCGCCGATCGACTGGCCCTTCGCCGCCGGCACTAGGTTGCGCTTGCGGCGGTTCAAGCGCTGCCCGTATTCGAGCCAGCGCAGCTCCTCGGCGGGCACGACGCCGACATTGCTGTCGCTGCCGACGCCGAATTTTCCATTGGCGGCGAGATAGTCGAGGAGCGGGAAGAGGCCGTCGCCGAGATCGGCCTCGGTCGTGGGGCAGAGGCCGGCCACGGCACCGCTCGCCGCGAGGCGCTGCGTTTCCTCTTTGGCCATGTGCGTGCAATGGATGAGCGTCCAGCGCCGGTCGGGCCGCATCTCGTCGAGCAGCCATTCGACCGGCCGCTTCTTGCTCCATGAAAGGCAATCCTCGACTTCCTTGGTCTGCTCGGCGGCGTGGATGTGGATCGGCGCGGCGCCGTCGAGCCGGTCGAGCGCCGCCTTCGCCGCGCGCAGCGCCGCGGGCGGCACCGCGCGCAGGCTGTGCGGCGCGATGCCGACGCGCAAATTGCTCATTCCGCGATGCGTCTTCCACAGCGACTCGACGAGCGCATTGAAGGCGTCGGTCTTCATCAGGAAGCGGCGCTGGCCGTCGCTCGCCGGCGCGCCGCCGAAATTGCCGGTCTGGTAGAGCACGGGCAGGAGCGTGAGGCGGATGCCGGTGGCGGCGGCGGCGGCGATGATGCGGTTGGCGAGCTCGGCGCGGTCGGCATAAGGTCGGCCGGCGGGGTCGTTGTGGAGATAGTGGAACTCGGCGACGGCGGTGTAGCCGCCCTTCAGCAGTTCGACATAAAGCTGCGCCGCGATGGCTTCGATCTGATCGGGGTCGAGCGCCGCGAGGAAGCGATACATCACCTCGCGCCAGCTCCAGAAATCGTCGCCCTCGGGGCCGGCGCGCTCGGTCAGGCCCGCCATCGCGCGCTGGAACGCATGGCAATGGAGATTGGCCATGCCCGGCAGCAGCGCATCGGCGCGCTCGGCGCTGCCCGGCGCGGCGCCGGCCGCGACCGCGGTAATGGCGCCGGCTGCATCCCAGTCGATGCGCACGCGCTCGGCCCAGCCTTGGGGAAGCAGGGCCGTTTCGGCGAAAATGGCGGGCATGAGCGGCTTTCGGCGGCGCGGACTCGCGCTAGATTAGGCGGAGCAGCGTTCGGCGGAAAGCATCATGGCGAAATGGGACCGGGTCTGGATCAATGCGCGTCTCGCCACGATGCGCCCGGGCTTCTGGGGCTATGGCGCCATTGCGGACGGCGCCATCGCGATCGAGGGCGAGCGCATCGCCTTCGCCGGCGTCGCGGCCGAGATCAGGGACGATCCCGGCAAGTTCGCCCATGAGGTGATCGACGCCGGCGGCCGCTGGATCACGCCCGGCCTCGTCGATTGCCACACGCATCTCGTCTTCGGCGGCGACCGCGCCGACGAATTCGAGAAGCGCTTGGGCGGCGCCAGCTACGAGGAGATCGCGCGCGCCGGCGGCGGCATCCGCGCGACCGTCGCCGCCACGCGCGCCGCGAGCGAGGACCAGCTCGTCGCCACGGCACTGCCGCGGCTCGACCGCCTGCTCGCCGAGGGCGTCACCACGATCGAGATCAAGTCGGGCTACGGCCTTACGGTCGAGGACGAGCTGAAGCAATTGCGCGCGGCGCGGCGCTTGGCCGAGGCGCGCCGCGTCGATGTGCGCACGACCTTGCTCGGCGCCCACGCGCTGCCGTCGGACTATGCGGGCCGGCAGGCGGACTACGTGGCGCTCGTATCCGACGAAATGATTCCGCGCGCCGCGCGCGAGGGCGCCGCCGATGCCGTCGATGCGTTCTGCGAGAAGATCGCGTTCACGCCGGCCGAGACCGAGGCCGTGTTCAAGAGCGCGCAGCGTCACGGCTTGCCGGTGAAGCTGCACGCCGATCAGCTTTCCGATCTCGGCGGCGCGGCGCTCGCCGCCAAATATCGCGCGCTTTCGGCCGACCATCTCGAATACAGCGCGGAGGGGGGCGTGGCCGCGATGGCGAAGGCGGGTACCGTCGCCGTGCTGCTGCCGGGGGCCTTCTATTTCCTGCGCGAAACGCGGCTGCCGCCGGTCGAGGCGCTGCGCCGGCACAAGGTGCCGATCGCGCTGGCGAGCGACGTCAATCCGGGCTCGTCGCCGGCCCTCTCGCTGCTGCTGATGCTCAACATGGCGTGCACGCTGTTTCGGTTGACGCCCGAGGAGGCGCTCTCGGGCGTCACGCGCGCGGGCGCGCAAGCGCTCGGCCTCGGCAAGGACCGCGGCGTGCTGGCCCCCGGCTACCGCGCCGATTTCGTGCTCTGGGACATCGAGCGGCCGGCCGATCTCGCCTATTGGATGGGCGCCAATCCGTGCCACCGTGTCGTCAAGGACGGAAAAGACCGGGCCTGACTCCATGCAGCTCTGGCAGCGCCACGCCGGCACGACGCCGCTTCTCATCGACGTGCCCCATTGCGGAACCTACGTGCCGCCCGAGATCGCGCGCGACATGACGCCGGCGGGGGCGCGCCTGCTCGATACCGATTGGCACGTCGAGAAGCTTTACGCCTTCGCGCCGCGGCTCGGCGCCGGGCTCTTCCACGCCACCCATTCGCGCTACGTCGCCGATCTCAACCGCGATCCCGACGGCACGCCGCTTTATCCCGGCGCCGCCAACACCGAAGTGTGCCCGCTGCGCACCTTCCACGATGCGGAGATCTGGCAGCCCGGGCGCGCACCGGACGCGGCCGAGGCCAAGCGCCGCGTCGAGACCTATTGGAGGCCCTATCACGCACAGCTCGCCGCCGAGATCGCCGCGGTGAAGGCGCGCCATGGCTATTGCATCCTGCTCGACGGCCACTCGATTTTCTCAGAGGTGCCGCGCTTCTTCGCCGGCAAGCTGCCCGACTTCAACCTCGGCACCGCCGATGGACGGAGCTGCGCGGCGGCGCTCGCAGCGCGCGCGGCCACGGTCCTCGCCGGCGCGAGCGGCTTCACCCATGTCGTGAACGGCAGATTCAAGGGCGGGTACATCACCCGCCACTATGGCCGTCCGGCCGATGGTGTGCACACGCTCCAACTCGAAATGGCGATGAGCGCCTATCTCGACGAAGGTGCGCCCGAGCGCTTCGACCCGGCGCGGGCCGCGCCGCTCGCCGGCGTGCTCGAGCGGCTGGTGGCGGCACTGCTCGAATGGTCGCCGCGCCGCAGTGCGGCGTCGCCCAATGCCCGCTAATACGCCGGCCCAGGGCGTTGGGCGCTTGTCAATACATATCCTGCGATATCTGGGACTTGGACAGGCCTAACAATCCGCAGTAATAATGAAATACCTGGGGAGTCGAGACGGACTGCCACGGCAATGCGCAGCGACGAAGCCGCAACCGTGACCGCGCCTGCGACCGCACCCGCCGAGGAGGCGGTGCGGGCGGCGGAGGCGCGCCTCGCGATCGTCGCGGCGCGGCCGGACCTCGCCCAGGCGCTGCTCCGCCCGCAATCCGTGGCGATCGTCGGCGTCGGCAACGATCCCGCCACGGCGCGTGGCAGGCCGCTGCATCTGCTCCGCGAGCACGGCTTCGCCGGGAGGGTCTATCCCATCAATTCGAGCCGCCGCGTCGTGCAGGGCGCCCATGCATGGCCCGCGCTCGCGACGCTGCCGGGCCCGGCCGACCAGGCGCTGATCCTGGTCGGCGGCGACGCCGCCGTCGACGCCGTCGAGGCCTGCGGGCGCGCGCGCATCCCGGTCGCGGTGGTGCACGGCGCGCTCGGCGGCGACGATCAGGCGCGCGAACGGCTGCTCGCGGCCGCGCGGCGGCACGAAGTGCGCGTGCTCGGGCCCGGCTCATCGGGCATCGTCGTGCCGGCCGGCGGGCTGTCGCTCACGACCGACGCCACATTCGCCGCGCGCAAGCCGGCGATGGGGCGGCTGATGCTGCTCGCCGAGGGCGGCGGAGCGATGGGCGCATTGTTCTCGCGCGCGGCCGCGCGCGAGATCGGCTTTGCCTCGCTGATTTCGCTCGGCGCCGTGCTCGACCTCTCGCCCGGCGAGATCGGCGAGCTCGCCCTCGACGATCCGGAGATCGATGTCTTCCTGCTATTCCTCGACGGCCTCCGCCACGGCGCGGCGCTGGCGCGCTTCGCGGCCAAGGCGCATGCGGCGGGCAAGGCCGTCATCGCTTACCGGCAGCCCGGCCCTTCCGCCGCCGGCGCCGATCCGGCGGCCGCCGACGCCTTCCTCGCCGCCCATGGCATTCTCCGCGTCGATCAGTTCGAGACGCTGCTCGAATTGGCGCCGATGATGATCCGCCGCCGGCCGGCGCGCGGGCGCACCGCCGCGATCGTCTCGGCCGCGGATTGCGCCGGTGCCATGGTCGCCGAGCGGCTCGCGCGCGCCGGGCTCGCGGTGGCGGGCCTCGACGATCTCGCGCGCGCACGCCTGGCGCAGAACGGGCTCGAGCTCGAGCCCGGCCGCATCGCCGATATCCCCACCTCGGCGCCGCCCGACGCGGTGGGCGCCGCGCTCAACGAGGCGCTCGACGCCCCCAACAACGAAATCGTGCTGGCCGTGCTCGGCGCCGGCGCCGCCCTCGATGCCGAGGCCGCCGTGGCGCCCATCGCCGACGCCGCGCTGCGCTCGGACAAGCCCTTGGCGGCGCTCGTCATGCCCGAGGCGCCCGAGGCGCTGCGGCGTCTGGCCGCCGCCGGCATCGGCGCCTTCCGCACGCCCGAGGGTGCGGCCGACGGGCTGCGCGCGTTTCTCGCCTGGTCGGCGCCGCAATCGCCGGCGCTGCTGTGGGAAGACGAACCGCCGCCCGCGAACCAGCGCGTGCTCCATGCCGGCCAGGCGATGCAGATCTTCCGCCTGCTCGGCATCACGATCCCGACCATGCTGTGGATCCGGCGCGACACGCCGCTGCCGAAATCGCTGCCGTTCCCGCCACCCTACGTGGCCAAGGTGCTCTCGCCCGACGTGCTGCACCGCGCCGAGATCGGCGCGCTGGCGCTCGGCGTCGAGACCGTTTCGGCATTGGCCTACGCGATCGAGACGATGCTCATCAATGCCAGCATCGCGGCACCCGACGCGTTCCTCGACGGCGTGGCCATCCAGCGCCTCGAGCAGGGCCTGGCCGAAGTGGCGATCGGCTTCGAGCGCGATCCCGAGGCCGGGCCGGTGGTGACGCTGACCATGGGCGAGGGCCTCGACGCGGTCTATGGCGACCGCGCGGTGCGCCTCGCGCCGATCGACCGCGCCGGCGCCTACGCGATGATCGACGAGGTGAAGGGCCTCGCGCGCATCCGCGGCGAGCGCAACCGCCCGCGCGGCGACCTCGACGCGCTGGCCGGCGCGCTGGTGGCGATGTCGTCCTTCGCGCTCATCGCGGCGCCGCGCGTGCTCGCCGCGGCCGCCGACCCGCTGCTCATCCGCGCCGAAGGCCAAGGCGTCGTGGCGCTCGACGGGTGGATGAAGACGGAGTAGGCGGGCGCTTAATGTGCCCCCTCATTCGAGGAATGACTGCCGATCCAATCACGTCACCGCCCCCCTCGAGGGAGCGGTCGGCGGCGCGCTCGCGCTAGCGCGGGCGCGCCGACGGGCGGGGGCCTCTCACCGGCGGCGACGCCGCTCGCAGGCCCCCTCAGTCCAGCGCGCCCAGGCGCACTGGACAGCCCCCCTCAAGTGGGGAGCGGCCCTGTGTCATCTTCGTGCTTGCCCGCGCGCCGGCTTCTGTTTCAATCGCTAGAATTGGCACAACAGCAGTCGGCGCTTGATCGCCGCGCCAGGGGAAGGGGAGGAATGGCCGAATCTGTATCGCGCCGGAACGCGCCGGCGGCCGGGCGCTTGCTCGCGCATTTCCGCACGATGGCGCGAATCCGCGCGTTCGAGAACGTTGCCGGGCAGGAAGGGCTGGCGGGTCTTGAACGCCCGTCGGGTTTGGCGAGAATTGCTCCTTCGGCGATAGAGAAAGGAGCGTGTTCGATGCGCGAAGCCGCGGTCGTCGTCATTGTCTGTGGACTGTTAGCGTTGGCAGGCGCCACACCTGCGGCTGCGCAGGGCCAGGAGAGCCTGTGCGTCATGCAGCCGCCGTCCTTCACGCCGACGCGGGCCAACCGGCTGAGCTGCGAGGATGTCCTCAAGCTGCGCCAGACCCATCACATGGTTGCGATACGCAGCGTGCAAAAGCGGCCAAATTGCCAATCTCGGCACACGCGGCTCTCGATCGACCGCCGCGACGGGTCCTTCGTGCAAACCTGCGAAGTCAAGTGCAATGCGACGGGCCGGTTCCAGGGCTTCGACTGGAAGCCGTGCGGCACCGCCGACGACCGCAACCGCGCCGGCGTTCGCACCACGGGTGTGGGCACCTGCAATGGCGGCGTCTGGTGCGGCGCCGCCCTCGGCCTGTATGGCGAAGCCGAGGCGTGCCATGCGATCCATCGTGAGGGCGACCGCTATGCCGTAGTGCATGTGCGCGGCCAGCCGACCTGTTGGGACGGCGACGTCACCTTCGTGCGGCGTTGAGCGTCGGGCGTGGAACCGCCGCCGCGCCCCGCGAATTGGCCGCGAGAGGGGAGACGATGAATGACATTACTCCCACGCGCCGCAACGCGCCGGCGGCCGGGCGTTTGCTCGCGCATTACCGCACCATGGCGCACATCCGCGCGTTCGAGAACGCGGCCGAGCGGCTCTACAACGAGAAGCGCATCCCGGGCTTCGTGCATCTCTCGACCGGACAGGAGGCGATCCCGGCCGGCGTCTGCGCCAACCTCGCGCCCGGCGACCAGATCACCTCGACGCATCGCGGCCACGGCCACACGATCGCCAAGGGCGGCGACATCGGCGCGATGATGCTGGAGCTGTTCGGCCGCGCCGGCGGCTATTGCCGGGGCAAGGGCGGCTCGATGCACATCGCCGATTTCTCGATCGGCATGTTGGGCGCCAACGGCGTCGTCGCCGCCGGCATGCCGATCGCGGTCGGCGCCGCGCATGCCGCGAAGCTGCTCGGGCGCAACACCGTGGTGGCATGCTTCTTCGGCGACGGCGCGGTCAATCGCGGGCCGTTCCTCGAGTCGCTGAACTGGGCCGCAGTGTACAAACTGCCGGTGCTGTTCGTCTGCGAGGACAATCGCTGGGCGGCGACGACGCCGACCGCGACGATGACGGCGGGGCCCGGCATCGCGGCGCGGGCGGAGGCGCTTGGCCTCCGCACCGCTTCGTGCGACGGCAACGACGTCGCCGCCGTCGACGATCTCGCCGGCGAGCTGGTGCGAACGGTGCGCGGCGGCGCCGGGCCGCTGTTCATGATCGCGCGCACCTATCGCTGGTCCGGGCACACCTCGGCCGATGCCGGCGCCTATCGCAATCCCGACGAAGTGGCGCGCGCCAAGGCCGACGATCCGCTCGCGCGCACGCGCGCCCAGCTCGCGGAGCTCGGTATTGCGGATGCCGACTTGGACGCCGCGGTCGCCGCCGCCGAGGCCGAGATCGCCGCCGCGATTGCGAACGCGGAACACGCGCCGGCGCCGCGGCTCGAAGACGCGCTCCGCGAAGTGCAAGACGTTGGCGCGCCCGATTTCGCGCGCGGAGCGCGGCCATGACGATGATGAGCGTGGTCGAGGCGTCGCGCCGCGCGCTCGCCGAGGAAATGCGCCGCGACGCCACCGTCTGGGCGCTCGGCGAGGATCTGGGGCGCGGCGGCGTCTTCCAGCAATACAAGGGCCTCCAAGCCGAGTTCGGCCCGGCGCGCGTGCTCGACACGCCCATTTCCGAAGCCGCGATCATGGGCGCCGCGGTCGGGGCCGCGATGTGCGGCACGCGGCCCGTGGTCGAGACGCGCTACCTCGACTTCACGCTCTGCGCCGCTGACGAGCTGGTGAACCAGGCGGCCAAGGCGCGCTACATGTTCGGCGGGCAGGCGCGGGTGCCCCTCGTCGTGCGCCAGCCGACGGGGCTCTGGATGAATTGCGCTGCGCAGCACTCGCAATCGCTCGAGGCCTGGTGGGCGCACATGCCCGGCCTCGTCGTGCTCGTGCCGGCCACGCCCGCCGACAGCTACGCGATGATGAAGGCCGCGATCCGCTGCGACGATCCCGTGATCCTGCTCGAGCACAAGGAGCTCTGGGGCATCACCGGCGAGGTGGAGGAGGGCGAGCCCGATGCGCGGCTTGGCAAGTCGCGCCTCTGCCGCCGCGGCCGCGACGTCACCATCGTCTCCTGGTCGCTTACGGTGCAGACCTGCCTCGACGCCGCCGCCACGCTCGCGCGCGACGGCATCGAGGCCGAGGTGATCGACCTCCGCTGCATCTGGCCCTGGGACCAGGAGGCGATCATCGCCTCGGCGGAGAAAACGAAGCGCCTCCTCGTCGTCCACGAAGCGGTGCTGACCGCGGGCTTCGGCGCCGAAATCGCCGCCACCGTCGCCGAAGCGACCGGCGCGCGCGTGAAGCGCCTCGGCTCCCCGCGCATTCCCGTGCCGTTCTCGCCCGCGCTCGAAGCGGCGTTCCGAAGGACGCCGGAGGAGATCATTGCGGCAGCGCGGATGTTGGTGGCTTGACCGCGGACCGCGCCTACACTTCGAACCGGATCCCCTGCGCCAGCGGCAGCGCTTTCGCGTAGTTGATCGTGTTGGTGGCGCGGCGCATGTAGGCTTTCCAGGCGTCGGAGCCGGATTCGCGGCCGCCGCCGGTTTCCTTCTCGCCGCCGAAGGCGCCGCCGATCTCGGCGCCGGAAGGGCCGATGTTTACGTTGGCGATGCCGCAGTCGCTGCCCTCGGCCGAGACGAACAGCTCGGCCTCGCGCATGTCGCCGGTGAAGATGCTCGAGGAGAGGCCCTGCGGCACGGCGTTGTGGAGGCGGATCGCCTCGGCGAGATCGCGATAGCGCATCAGGTAGAGGATGGGCGCGAAGGTTTCGCGCGTGACGATCTCGGTCTGTCCCGGCATCTCGACCAGCGCGGGCTGGACGTAGAATGCGTCGGGCCATTCGTTCGAGAGCACCCGCGCGCCGCCAGTGACCCTTCCGCCGTCCGCCGCCGCCTGCTCGAGCGCGGCGCGCATGCCCTCATAAGCGCGTCCGTCGACGAGCGGGCCCACCAGCGTGCCGGCCTCGCGCGGGTCGCCGATGCGCAGCTTGCCGTAGACCGAGGCGAGGCGCGGCACGAAGCCGCCATAGATCTCCTCGTGCACCAAGAGCCGGCGCAGCGAGGTGCAGCGCTGGCCGGCCGTGCCGACCGCGGCGAAGGTGATCGCGCGCAGCGCCAGCTCCTGGTCGGCGCTGGGGCAGA
>DATBLL010000116.1:0-17284 GCA_036555425.1 Alphaproteobacteria bacterium
GGCTCGCGATCGAACCGGGCGAATGGTCGATGGCGCGCATCGGCCAAGCCTTCGCCGCCGAATTGGCGCCGCTGATGACCGATCTCTCGACCGACCTCGAACACTTCAACACCGAGCCCCTCGTCTGATCATGCGTAGCCAAGCAAACAGGGAGGCGGGGAGACGCGGAGAAGAAGGTTTGCGCGCCGAAGGCGCGCGATCTTGGCTTCTCCCCGCCTCCCTGTCTCCCTGTTCACTTCACTTTGCTCGCCGCACGACGCTTCCGCAGGAGAGTGATCCATGACCGAAGCCCCGCAGATCGCCACCGCCGACGCGCTCAGGAGCGCACCCGAGGAATTCCAGACCGCGTGCAAGAAGATCGTGATCAGCCACGCGATCAACGAGCTCTATGGCAGCCGCGTCTTCGACGAGCCGGCGATCGCGCTGGCGCCGACGCCCTACGCGAAATGGCTCATCTGCCGCGTCGCCATGGAGGAATACGGCCATCATTGGCGCTTCTTCGAGCTCGGGCGCGAGATGGGCATCCCGGCCGAGAAGATGCTGCCGGAGAAGACCAGCAAGCAGCCGCTCAACATCTTCTCGCTGCCGCTCGAGAGCTGGGAGCAGTTCTGCATGATCAAGGCGATCGGCGATCTGGCCGAGATCCTGCAGGTCGAGGACCTCATCCACTGCACGTTCCTGCCCTTGCGCAACCTGGCGCGCATGACGATGCCCGAGGAGCGCTTCCACTCCGAGTTCGGCATCGAGATGTGCGAGGACATCGTCGAGAAGCAGGGCGAGAAGGCCCGGGCAAAGCTGCAGAAATACGTCGATCAGCTCTTTCCGCAGATGACCAAGTTCTTCGGCGCCGCTGACAGCAAGAACAACGCCATCTACCGCAAATGGGGCATCAAGAAGCGCACCAACGAAGAAATGCGCGCCGATTACGTGCGCCGGGCCAAGGAGCTGGTCGAAGGGCGCTTCGGCCTGAAGCTGCCGGCGGTGAATTAGAACGCGCTCCATTCGAGTTACCGCGTCCGCGGAGGCAACGCAGTCCTTGCGTCCATCCTTCGAGGCCGCCGCTCTTGCGGCGGCCTCGAAGGATGGACGCAAGACGGCTGCCGGCCACCGAAGGCGATTTAGCGCCGATCGCACCATAACAACCCCGGCTGACAAGCGCCGCCTCGCCGCATACACTCCGCCGCGGACCTGCCGGCGAGGCTCCGATGGTGAGGCCGTGGCCGCCTCTGGCGGCAATGCTTCTGGCCGTGGTCGCGATCGCGGCGCTTTCGATCGGCGAAGCGCGCGCGGAACGCATTGTCTACGCCAGCGCCGACGGCGTCGGCGGCTGGTACGCGGGCCAGCGGATCGAGGCCGAGAGCCTCGACGTCGTGCTCGGGAAGCTGCGCGGACGCCTCGCCGAGAAAACCGTCGTCCAGCTGCTGAGCGCCGATCCGGCCGGCGAGAAGGTCACGGTCTTCCGGATCGAGAGGGACCCCTGCAACTACCGGGTCGCGCGCGTGATGGGCTCCGCCGCGGCGCCGCTCGTCATCCGCGGCCTGAAGAAGGACGGGCGCTGGCTGATCCGGATCGCCGCCGACAGCATCGACGAGATCGTGCTCGGGAAGTTCTATTGCCGGCGCGCGGTCGCCGATCTTCGCGACGCCTCCCTCCCGGGTTTCCTGCGCGGCCGGCGCGACGAGATCGGCAGCATGCTCCAGGGCGCCGCCGCCGCGATCGAACAGCCGCCGCCCGACGTCAAGAGACTCGGCGCCGGCGACCAGTATCGCATCATTCCCTGCTTCCGGGTGACGCGGAGCCGCTTCGTCAGCTTCGAGGATCTGCACTTCAAGGATTGCTGGGTGTCGGCGATCTTCCTCGCGGACTCGTCCGATATCCGCGTCGCCGGCAACCTCATCGAGGGCTCGTCCTACCCGATCTACGCCACCGCGCTGCACGTGCCCGTCGCCAGCGTGCGCGGCTTCACCATCGAGAACAACGTCTGGATCCAGGACAATTCGGGCTACGGCCCGGACAAGCCCGCGCCCTGCAAGGCGGTCGGCGCGTCGTTCGATTGCCCCGGCCTCGTCTGGACCACGATCCCCTGGGCGGTCACGCACGACACCTGGTACGAGCACATGAACGGCGGGCTGTTCGGCTCGTACGACATCGGCGGCGGCGTCGTGTTCCGCGGCAACAAGGTGACCAACGCCTACAACGGCATCCGCATGGTGACCAGCGCCGCCTGCGAGCGCGTTCACGCCTGCCGCAACGCCGTCAATCGCGACGTCGAGGTCGTCGACAACGACTTCATCTACATCCGCGACAACCCGGTCGAGCCCGAAACGCGCGCGGTCAACTGGACCATCGCGCGCAACCGCATCGTGAACAGCCACGCCTGGTTCTCGTTCGACGACGTCGCCGGCGGGCCGATCTACATCTGGGGCAATGTCGGCTGGTACAACGACATTCCCGGCCGCGAATGCCGCGACGATCCCAAGTACAAGCGGGCCGTGCGCGTCGACTTCCAGAACGGCGGCTACCGCCCGATCGAGCGCTCCGGCGAGGCGCGCGAGGCGTTCGTGTGCGCGCGCTCGCGCTTCGGCACGATCATCAAGGAAGGCAGCGCGGGCGCCGCACTCGACAAGGACATCTACGTCTTCCACAACAGCTGGTACGTGCGCATTCCGTTGCTGCGCGAGGCCCGCTCCGGGCGAATCAAGTATTGGAACAACGCGATGGTCGCGACCGGCTGCGGCGTCAGCGCCGATCCGAATTCGCTCTGCGGGATCGAACTCAGCGCCGGCCTTGAAGATTGCCGCGGCTTCCGCGACTACGTCACCGATGACGGCAGCGCGCTGCTGCTGCGCTGCATCGACGCCGCCCAGGTCGCCAATCCGCGCGTGTACGATTTTCGCCACAGCATCCTCAACAAGGCCTTCCCGGCCGATTTCCTCAAAGTGGCCCGGCGCAAGGACACGCTGATCGCGGCCGATCCGCACTTCCGGGCGGCGGACAAGGGCGATTTCCGGCTTCTGCCCAACAGTCCCGCGATCGGCAAGGGGTGCGTGGTCGAATGGCGCGACAAGCTCCGCGGCGGGCTGCGCTGCCGCCGGCCCGAGAACGGCGTGCCGCCGGCCGATATCGGGGCGTTCACCCGCGAAGGAACGCTCTACAAGGGTCCGAAGTAGCCTGCTGCCCACCCTTGGCCAGGTTCCCGATTCAGCCGCTAATTCCAGCCTTATCGATGCCGCCTGACGCTCGCGGCGGGCGGACTCCGCGACACAATGGCTGCGGGCCAGGCCGGGCAGCCGATTGCGCCGACGCGGCATTGCTCCATAGTCGCGCCCGCGCGCGCCGGCACCGATTTGGGCGTCGGCGCGGCGCCGGTCGAGCGGGGACGCGCGGCGGGGCATGACGGACGAACCGAACGGCGATACGCGAACGAGGCTGCCGCCCGGACCCCGGGACGGCGACGAGCGGGGCCGTGCCCAAGGGCCGCCCGTGGCGCCCGACCCGCCCCTGGCACCCGGTCCGCCGGTGGCCCCCAGTCCCGCGGTCGCCCCCGCTCTCCACGGCGTCCCGGCCTTCGCGGTTCCGCCCGAGCGCGAGCGGCCCGACGGCAGCGCGCCGCTGCGCTCGGGGTTCAGGGCCGCGTTCTCGCTGCTCCTCGATCTCCGCGGCGCGCCCAAGCGCTGGATGGCGCTGGCGCTGGCCAGCGGCGTCCTCGCGGTCATCATCCTCAACATGATCGGCCAGGTGCGGCTCAACACCTGGCAGGGCGACTTCTTCGACGCCATCGAGAAGAAGAACCTCGCCGCTGTCGGCCGCCAGCTGCTCATCTTCCTGCCGATCGCGGGCTTCCTGCTCGTGCTCGTCGTCTCGCAGACCTGGATGCACGAGATGCTGAAGGTGCGCCTGCGCGCGACGGTGACGCGGCGCCTGCTCGACGTCTGGCTGGTGCCGCACCGCGCCTATCGCCTCGGCATCGCCTCGGCGGCCGGCGTCAATCCCGATCAGCGCATGCAGGAAGACGTCAAACACCTGGCCGAGCTCAGCGCCGATCTCGCCATCGGCGCCGTCCATCACATCCTGCTGCTCGGCACCTTCGTCGGCGTGCTCTGGGTGCTGTCGTCCGGAATCGGGATTCCCATCGGCGGCGAAATCTTCGTCATTCCCGGCTACATGGTGTGGTGCGCCCTTCTCTATGCCGGCGTCGGATCGTGGTTCGCCTGGCGGGTCGGCCGCCCGCTGATCGGCCTCCACGTCCAGCGCTACGAGAAGGAGGCGGAGTTCCGCTTCGCGCTCGTGCGCGTCAGCGAAAGCGCCGAGGCGGTGGCGCTTTACGGCGGCGAGGGCGACGAGCGGCGCTACATCGACAAGACCTTCGCCGCCGTGCTGCTGGCGATGCGCCGCGTCGTCTTCGCGGTGGCGCGGCTCACCTGGATCACGTCGGGCTACGGCTGGATCGCCATCGTCGTGCCGACGGTGGTGGCGCTGCCCGGCTATTTCTACGGCGGGCTCACGCTCGGCGGGCTCATGATGGTGGTGGGTGCCTTCAACCAGGTGCAGCAGGCGCTGCGCTGGTTCGTCGACAACTACGCGCGCATCGCCGATTGGCGCGCCTCGCTCCATCGCGTCGTCGTGTTCCACGAGGCGCTCAAGAGCTTCGACGAAATCGACGACGACGACCGCCGCATCGCGATCGAGGATCACCCGGAGGGCCGCCTCGCGTTCCGCAATGTGAGCGTCCTCCTCGCCGACGGCCAGGTTCTCATCAAGGAGGCGACGGCGGAATTCGGTCCGGGCGAGCGCGTTCTCATCGTCGGCGAATCCGGGTCGGGCAAGAGCACGCTCTTCCGCGCCATCGCCGGCCTCTGGCCCTGGGGCAGCGGCACCATCCTGCTGCCGCCGCGCGAGAGCATCATGTTCATGCCGCAGCGGCCGTATCTGCCGCTCGGCCCGCTGCGCGTGGCGCTCGCCTATCCCTCGCCGCCCGACGCGTTTTCGGCCGAAACCCTGCGCGGCGCCCTGGCGCGCGTCGGGCTCAACGAGCTCTTGTTGATGCTCGACCGCGAGGAGCGCTGGGACCGGCTGCTGTCGATGGGCGAGCAGCAGCGGCTTGCTTTCGCGCGGCTTCTGCTCCATCGGCCGCGCTGGGTGTTCCTCGACGAGGCCACGGCCGCGCTCGACGACGAGAACCAGCGCCGGGTCATGTCGATCTTCGACGAGGAGCTGGCCGGCGCCACGCTCATCAGCATCGGCCACCGCCCCGGCCTCGAGCGCTACCACACGCGCACGCTCGAATTGGCGTCCTCGGCCACCGGCCCCGGGCTTACGCGCCGCTCGCGCCCGGCGGAGAAGCCGCGCGGCCGCCTCTTCCGCCGACTCCGCACGCTGCTGCCCAAGCGTACGCAACGCGGCGCGCCGCCGCCCGATTTGGGCGAGAAGACGTAGCAAGCTCCTTCCCCCGCTTGCGGGGGAAGGATGGGATGGGGGTGAAGACGGCGACGCGCTTTATTTGATCCAGCAGGCCGCGCTGGCTTTGTGCGAAGCGATTGGATATCGGGCAGAGGCCCGACCCCCATCCAACCTTCCTCCGCAAGCGAGGGAAGGACTTACCGGCAGTACTGCGTGATAGATCGCGGCCTCGCGCCCTCAATGCCTTGCGCCTTTCGGTCCCATGTCGAGCTTGGCGATGTGGGCGTGGCGGCCCGCCCAGTCGTGGGCGATCGGCGCGCCGGATTTCACCGTCGAGCTGCAATATTCGGCTTCGTGATATTCGAAGCCCTCCGGCAGCACCACGCGCGCGCGCTGCGGCTCGCCGGTGACGGGGTTCTTGATCGGCTCGGCGCGCGTCTCGATCACGCCGGGCACGAAGACGCGGCCGGTGCGCGCCGCCATGTCGACCTCGAGCGTGATCGGCTTGAACAGCGGCGGATGGGCCTTGGTCACCACCATCGAGATGATGTTGAAGATGGTGGCGCCGGGCTCGCTGTGCTTGCCGGAGAGGATCTCGAGCAGGCCCTCGCGCTGCTTGGCGTCGGCCCGCTCGTCGATCACGGCCATGATCTCGCCGTTGCCCTCGTGCATCGCGCCGGGCCAGGCGGCGAGCGCCACCGCCTTCAAGCCGTCGAGCCCGGTGCCGCCGAAATGCCCTTTGTCGATGCCGAAGGCCACGGTCGCGCGGCAATTGCCGCGCGTCGGCAGCGCGTTGAACTGGCAGGGGCAGCCCCAATCGCAGTTGCAGGCGCTGAAATTGATGCCGGAGAGGTGCCAGTCGGTGTAGGCCATGTGCGAATCTCCCTAAGCTCGACGAAATCTCGTCCTGCTGTTCCTCGCCGATGGCGAATATTCGGCCGCGAGGCCGGGCGCGCGCAAGCCACGTCTTGGCTGCGCCGGATCACAGCAGCGCGAATTGACTCTCGATTGCGATCAGCGGCCAGCGCCCGGCGGCGAACAGGCGCTGCTTGGCGCCGAACGCGTGCTGCGCGGGATCGGCGCCGGCGAGCAGCACGAGCGAATACTCGCCGGCGCAGCGCGCGGCGGCGCCGGCCGCCACGCGCATCAGCGCCTCGTCGCGGCGTCCCTGCGCGGGAAAGAGCAGCCGCGCCGCGCGCAGCGCGGCATCGCTCGCCGCGAGCATCGCGCGATTGACCGCCGCGTTGGCGGCGCTCTCGCCGAGAACGGCGGCGGCGCCGCGGGTGAGTGAGGCGGCGGCGTCGCGCTCGGCGCGCTGCCACTCCGGCATCGCCTCGTCGCGCTGCAGCACACCCTCCGCCGCGCCGAGATCGTGCAGCCAGACTTGAACCGTGCGCTTGAAGCCGAGCTTGGCGCAATAGTCGGCGGCGCGGCGCCGGTCGTCCTCCGACGGCTTTTGTCCGAGGCGCGCGAACCAGCGGGTTTCGGCGAACTCGGCGGCGAGATCGGACAAGATGATTTGCGCGGGATCGGTCATCGGCGCCCATTCGTTCCACAGATCCCCGCCGCTGTCATGCCCTCCGGCAAGAGCCAATGCGTGGAGACGAAGACAAGCGACCAAGACACCAAGGCACCAAGGAATGAAAAAGGGCCGGCGCAGGGCCGGCCCCAGAATATCTCTTGGTGTCTTGGTTCTGTCCTTGTCGGCGGCGATCGGATGCTTGCGTCAGTGCGGGGCCGAGACCGGCTCGTTGCCGCGCTGCTCGCGCCAGAGGCCGAGCTTCTTGTGCACTGGGCGGTCCGAGAAGCTGAACAGCACCGCATCCGCGTCGGCTTCGTGGTAGTGCGGCATCCACGAGGGCACCACGAACACGTCCTTGGGCTTCCATTCGAAGCTCTGCCCGGCGATGACGGTGCGGCCCTTGCCTTCCACCGGCGAATAGACGGTGCCGTCGGTCGAGCGGTAAGAGACGGTTTTGAAGCCCTTGGGCAGGAGCTGCATGAACGTGCCGATCGTCGGCATCGCGAAATCGCCGGTGGTCGGGTCGATGTATTGCACCTTCAAGCCGTGGCAGGGGTCCCAATGCTCGTATTTGCGCATCTTCTCGAGGGTCTCGCGCGTCTTCGCGTAGGGATAGTTGAAGATCGGCGAGCACTTGCCCTGCTTCTCGTAGCCGAGCGGCACGACGTTGCCGCCATACATGTCCGGCGAATAGTTGACCGGCCGCGAGAGCGGCTGCTCGTCCTGGGGGAAGTGCTCGAGGAAGCTGGTGTCGAGCGTGTTGACCAGCGGCACGTCGAGCCCGTCCATCCACACCATCGGCCGGTCGCTGTCGTTGCCATGGTCGTGCCAGGTCCAGGGCGGCGTGATGACGAAATCTCCCTCGGACATGATCGTCTTCTCGCCGTCGACGGCGGTGTAGGCGCCCTTGCCCTCGATGATGAAGCGCAGCGCCGAGGCGGCGTGGCGGTGCGCGGGCGCGATCTCGCCCGGCATGATGAGCTGGAGCCCGGCATAGAGCGAGTGGGTGATGCGCGATTGGCCGCGCAGGCCCGGATTCTCGAGCACCAGCACGCGGCGCTCGGCCTCCTTGGCGGTGATGAGGCGCCCGGCTTCCATCACGTAGGGGCGCACGTCGTCGTAACGCCAGATGTGCGGCTTGGCCGGGGACACCGGCTCCTTGGTGACCAGGCTCGCCAGCACTTCCCAGAGCGGCGTCATGCTCGACTTGTCGATGGTCTTGTAGAACTGGTCGCGTTCCGGATTGCGGGCGGGTGCGTCGTCCATGGCGCTCCTCCAGGCCTCCTCAATCTAGGAGGCGGTGCGGCCGCGGCCAGGGAGAGCCCGGCGGCCAGCTTGTCACAACAATTTATCAGTATACGGATTAATTGTCATCCCCGCATGCGCGACCGCCAGATGCGCCTCGCGCATGCCGGGCCGGACCCCCGTCCCGGCTCGATTATTGCAAAGAATTTAGGCGGCGGGACCAATGGAGGCGGGCGCCATGGCCGAGGCCGAGCTTACGATCAGCAGCAAGAACTACTCGTCCTGGTCGCTCCGGGGCTGGCTCCTGTGCCGGCTTGCCGGCATCGGCTTCGTGGAGCGGGTGGTGCCGGCCGACGACCCCTCGACCCGCGCCGAGCTGCTGCTGCTTTCGCCCTCGTTCCTGGTGCCGTGCCTCAGCTGCAACGGCGCCAAGGTGTGGGACACGCTGGCGATCGGCGGCTTCCTGAACGAGATCCGGCCCGAGGCCGGGCTCTATCCGGCGGCGCAGGCGGCGCGCGCGCATTGCCGCGCGATTTCGGGCGAGATGCATTCGGGCTTCGCCAATCTGCGCGCGGCGCTGCCGATGAATCTGAAGGCGCACTATCCGGGCTTCCGCATCTGGTCGGGCGCCCAGGCCGACATCGACCGCGTCACGGCGATCTGGCGCGAATGCCTCGCCGCCTATGGCGGTCCATATCTCTTCGGCGCGAGCCTCACCATGGCCGACGCGATGTACGCGCCGGTCTGCACGCGCTTCGCGACCTACGGCGTGGCGCTCGATCCCGCCTCGGCCGCCTATTGCGGGCGGATCCTCGCCTGGCCCGCGCTCACGGAATGGATCGCGGCCGCGAAGCTCGAGCCCGACGACATCGAGGAGCTGGAGGTCGAGTTCTAGCGGCGCCGGCCGCGGCGGCGGCTAATGTGCGATCAACACGAAAGGGCCCGCGCGGGCGACGGCGACGGCGCGATCCCACCGAAGCGTGAGTTCAAGGCCGCGATCGGGCCAGCCCGGGAAATCAACCGCTCCATGCGAACGGCGCGAAGTGGCCGTTGCGGGTTCCGCTCTTGTCGTTCCAGGCGATGCCGAAGGCCCGGAATACACTGCGCACGGCCTTGGCCAAAGCCAGCTTGGCGTTGACCGGATGGCACGTGTTGTCGAGGTAGATCGGCTCGTCCGGCCGCGCCGGCCCGGCAACGCCTTCCACCGCCTGATCGATCAAGTCGCCGGCCGTGACTGAGTATTTCATGCCGCTGCGCTCGAAGCGGATCGGGCGTTTCTCGACCCCCGCCATGCGCCCGACCAGCGGCGCCAAAGCGGCCATTGGGCCGCCGGCGGCACCAGACGCGATCGCGCCGATCGCTTCCGCCTGCTTCTCCGTCGCACGCTCGTCGATAATGAGCCCGACCGTGATGTTGCCCTCGGCCATCGCCTTCGGCGAGTGCATGAGCACGATGAATGCCAGGCCATCGAGCTTCACGCCGTCCTTTTCACCTTTGTCGATTTTCATGGTGATCGCGGCCTTGCAATCGCCTTCGGTCGGCCGCGCGGTCAGGTTGGAACCGATGCACGGACAAATGAAGCTGCAATTGCAGGTTTCGAAATACTGCCCTTCGATGCGCCAATTGGGCATGGCTGCCTCCCGTGTTCAGAGGGATCGGCAGGATAGGCGCAGCCACTACGATAGGATAGTTCAAGAAATGGACCGCCGTGCGTGAGCAACGGCGCCAACGGCGCTCATCCCTTAGTTCTTGCCGATGAGCCTCAGCACGTGCGGCAGAATGCGCTCGACGATGATTCCAATGCCCTGGGCGTTGGGGTGGATGCCGTCGGGCTGATTGAGCGCGGCGTTGGCGGCGACGCCGTCGAGAAAAAAGGGATAGAACGCGACGCCATGCTTGGCGGCGAGCTCGGGATAGAGCGCGTTGAAGGCGTTGCCGTAGTCCGGGCCCATGTTCGGTGGCGCGTACATGCCGACGAAGAGCACGCCGACGCCCTTCGCCTTGAGCTTGGTCAGGATCGCATCGAGATTGGCGCGGGTTTGGGCAGGATCGAGCCCGCGCAGGCCGTCGTTGGCGCCAA
Source organism: Alphaproteobacteria bacterium (assembly GCA_036555425.1). Taxonomy (GTDB): domain Bacteria; phylum Pseudomonadota; class Alphaproteobacteria; order Bin65; family Bin65; genus SBBV01. Next base: position 10,248 of record DATBLL010000116.1, read on the forward strand.
GCTCGACGATGGCGAAATCGGGCTTGGGCTCGAGCGCCCAATCGAGCCGCGCGAGCCCGCCGGCGCTGGTATCGCCCGAAAGCCCGGCATTGACGACGCGCGCGGCGATGCCCTTGGCCTTGAGCGCGGCTTCGAGCTTCGCCGTGAAGCCCTCGCTGCCGCCGAGGCCGTAACCCGCCACGAGGCTGTCGCCGAAAGCCAGGATCGTCACCGGCTTCCCCTCGGCGGCGCTGGCGCCGGGCATGCCTGCCGTCAATAGAAGGGCGAGCAGCGCCAGCAGCCTGGCCAAGATAAGAGGACGGAAAGCCCCGGCTGCCATGTTCGCGCCCCGATCTCCTTGTTGGTTGCCCTATAGCTAGATGCTACACGCTCCTCCGTCTATGATCCGTCTCAGCGGCGTCCAACTCACGCTCGATAGCCTGGCCGGCCCGGTGCACATCCTGCGCGGGATCGATCTCGACGTCGCCGACGGCGAAACCGTCGCGGTCGTAGGCCCCTCGGGCTCGGGCAAATCGACGATGATGATGGTCATCGCCGGGCTCGAGCGCCCCTCCGCCGGCAAGGTCGAAGTAGCCGGCGCCGATCTGGGCGCGCTCGACGAAGACGGGCTGGCGCTCTTCCGCCGTGACCGCGTCGGCATCGTGTTCCAGAACTTCCATCTCGTGCCGACCATGACCGCGCTCGAGAACGTCGCCATCCCGCTCGAATTCGCCGGGCGCGCCGATGCCTTCGCGGCGGCGAAGAAGGGCTTGGAGGCGGTCGGCCTCGGCCACCGGCTCGATCACTATCCGGCGCAGCTCTCGGGCGGCGAGCAGCAGCGCGTGGCACTCGCGCGTGCCACCGCCGCCGCGCCGCGCCTCATTCTCGCCGACGAGCCCACCGGCAATCTCGACGGCGACACCGGCGCGCAGGTGATGGACCTCCTCTTCCAGCTGCGTGAGAAGCTCGGTACCACGCTGATCCTGATCACGCACGACCGCAACCTCGCCGGCCGCTGCGGGCGCATCGTGCGCCTGGCCGACGGCCACATCGTCGGCGACGAGCGCGCCGCTGGCGCGGCGAACATCCTGGCCGCGGCCGCGCAATGAAGGCGCTGGCGCTCGCCTTCACCTTGGCGCGGCGCGAGTTGCGCGGCGGCATCAAGGGATTCCGCATCGTGCTGGCGTGTCTGGCGCTGGGCGTCGCCGCCATCGCCGGCATCGGCTCGCTGTCGCGCGCGATTGAGGACGGCCTCGCGCGCGATGCGCGGAAGCTCCTGGGCGGCGACGTCGCGTTCGCGCTGGTGCATCGCCCGGCCAGCGCCGCGGAGCTCGCCTGGCTCGCCGAGCGCGGCACGGTCTCGACCGTCGCCGATCTGCGCGCCATGGCCTATGTCGACGGCAATGGCGCCGCGCCGGCCGAGCCGGGCAAGGATCGGCTGTTGGTCGAAATGAAGGGCGTCGATGCGCGCTATCCGCTGTTCGGCGAAGTCGAAGCCGAGGGTAAGGTGTTCGATGCGCGCGCTCTGGCGGATGCGCTGGCGGCGCAAGGCGGAAAATTCGGCGCCTTTGTCGATCCGCTGCTGCTGACGCGGTTCGGCGTGAAGCGGGGCGCGCTGCTCAAGATCGGCAGCATCCAGATCGAGATCCGCGGCACGCTCGAGCGCGAGCCCGACCGCGCCACGCGTCTCTTCACGCTCGGCCCGCGCGTGCTCGTCTCGGAGCAAGCGCTGGCGGCGACCGGCCTCGTGCAGCCCGGCAGCCTCATCTACTATCAGCATCGCCTCAGGACCGCGGCGGCGATCTCGCCCGCAGCGGCCATTGCCGCCGCGAAGACCGCGTTTCCCGCAGCGGGCTGGCGCATCCGCGGCACCGCCGAAGCGGCGCCGGGGCTCGAAACCTTCCTCACGCGCCTGACACTTTATCTGACACTCGTCGGCCTCACGGCGCTCCTGGTCGGCGGGCTCGGCATCGCCAGCGGCGTCAAGGCGTGGCTCGACGGGCGCACCGGCACCATCGCCACCTTGAAATGCCTGGGCGCGCCGGCGGCGCTGATCTTCCGCGTCTATCTCATCGAAGTGCTGGTCCTCGCCGGCATCGCGATCGTCGTCGGGCTCGCGGCCGGCACCGGCTTGCCGCTGCTGCTCGCGGGGCCGCTCGAAGCGCTGCTGCCGGTGAAGCTCGAGATCTCGGTCTATCCGCTGCCGCTGCTGCTGGCCGCCGGCTTCGGTCTGCTCACGGTGCTCGCCTTCTCGCTCTGGGCGCTCGGCGCCGCGCGCGAAGTCCCGCCGGCGCTGCTGTTCCGCAGCACCGTGGCGCCGGTCGAGGCGCGGCCGCGGCGCTATTATCTCGTCGCCACCGTGCTCTCGGCCACGGCGCTCGCGGCACTCGCGATCCTCACCGCCACCGACCGCTTCATGGCCGGGCTGTTCGTGGCGGCGGTGATCGGCACCTTCGCGCTGTTCCAGGGCGGCGCCGCGGTCATCACCCGCCTGGCCAAGGCGGCGTCGAAGAGCGGCACGCGGCGCGCGATCCTCCGCTTTGCGCTCGCCAATCTCCACCGCCCCGGCTCGCCGGTGGCACGCATCGTGCTGGCGCTCGGCCTCGGCGCGACGGTGCTCGTCACCATCGCGCTGCTCGAGGGCAATCTCGACCGCCAGCTGCGCGAGCAATTGCCCGAGCGCGCGCCGTCGTTCTTCTTCATCGACATACTTCCCAACCAGGTGGCGGCGTTCGACGCGGCGGTCAAAGCCGTGCCCGGCGCTGCCGGCCTCGAGCGCACGCCGATGCTGCGGGGGCGCATCGCGCGCATCAACGGCGTCCCGGTCGGCCGGGCGGCGGTGGCCGAGAACGTGCGCTGGGCGCTCGACAACGAGCGCGGCTTGACCTTCGCCGCGACGCCGCCCTCGGGCAGCGAGGTCGTGGCCGGCCAATGGTGGCCCGCCGACTACAGCGGCCCCCCCTTGATTTCCTTCGACGCCAATCTCGCCGAGGGCATGGGCCTGAAGGTCGGCGACACGCTCACCTTCAACATCCTGGGTCGCGAGGTCACCGCCACGATCGCCAATCTGCGCAAGATCCATTGGCGCTCGCTCGGCATCAATTTCACCGTCATCTTCGCGCCCGGCGCGCTCGAGGGCGCGCCGCACAGCCACATCGCCGCCGTGCATGTGCCGCCGCGCGCGGAAACCGCGCTGCTGACGGCGGTCACCGACAAGCTGCCCAACGTCTCGGCCATCCGCGTGCGCGACGCGCTCGACCAGGCCGCGGGCGTGTTCGAGCAGGTGGGCTTCGCCGTGCGCGCGACGGCGATGGTGACGCTCGCGGCCGGCCTCCTGGTGCTCGCGGGCGCGGTCGCCGCCGGCCACCGGCGCCGCGTCTACGACGCCGTGGTCTTCAAGGTATTGGGCGCGACGCGAAGGCGCGTGATGGGCGCGTTCCTGATCGAATACGGCCTCATCGGCCTCGCCACCGCGATCTTCGCGGCGATCCTCGGCGCCATCCTTGCCTGGGCGATCGTGACGCAAGTGATGAACGCGCCGTTCGCGCTCTTGCCGCAAACCGCCGCCGGCACCGCGCTCATCGCCGCCGCCATCGCGCTCGCCTTCGGCTTCTTCGGCATCTGGCGCGCGATGGGCCAGAAAGCCGCGCCGCTGCTGCGCAACGAGTAGTCGTCTCCTTCCCCCGCGACGGAGCGGGGGAAGGTCGCGATGGAGGTGAGGACGCAAATGCGAGGCTCGGCGCCCTGACCCCCTCCGGCCCGCGCTGCGCGCGGTCCACCTCCCCGCTCGGCGCGGGGGAGGGAAGCACCTAAGGTCTACTGCACCCGCACCACCGCCATCATGCCGCCGGCCTGGTGCTCGAGAATGTGGCAGTGGAACATCCAGTCGCCGGGATTGTCGGCGACGAAGGCGATGTCGACGCGCTCGCGCGGATTCATCAGCACCGTGTCGCGCCATTCGGTGCGCGCGACTTTCGCGCCGTCGCGCGCCACCACCTGGAAGACGTGGCCGTGCAGATGGATCGGGTGGTGCCAGGCGGTGTCGTTCTCCAGCGCGAAGATGTAGGAGCGGCCCAGCTTCAGCGTGAGGAACGGCGCGTGGTCGTGCGCGCCGATCACCTTGCCGTTGACGGCCCAGGCCATGCGGTGCTCGAGCATGATCTCGCGCATCGGGCGCTTGGCGCCCTGGAACTCGGCTTCGCGCAAGCGCCCCATCATGCCGCCGCCGAAGACGATCTCGTGCCGCTCGGCCTCGGCGAGCTTCGGCTCGGGCAGCGCGTTGGGCGCGAGCGCGATCGGCGCCTCGGGCGCCGTTGCGCGCAGGGCCGGCTCGGGGCCGTAGACGAGATCGAGCAGGCGATAGGCCATGCGCGGATAAAAATCGTCGACGATCGTCACGCGTTCGCCCGGCTTGCCGGCGCAATCGAGGATGAGGTCGGCGCGCATGCCGGGGCCGAGCACGATGCGGTTGCCGTCCGGCGTGTGCGGCGCGATCGCGTGTCCGTCGGTGGCGATGAGCCGCGGCTGGAGCGCGCCGAAGCGCAAGCCGAAGATTCGCGCATTGGCGGCATTGACGAGGCGCAAACGGATACGCTCGCCGGCGCGCAGCTTGAATTCGTCGGCGACCTTGCCGTTGACGGTCACGCTGTTGCCGAGCCGGCCGGCGTGGCTCACGTCGAAGAAATTGGCGAAGCCGCCGGCGATCTTCGCCTCGGGCGTGAGCCGCCAATCGTCGAGGACCCAGACGGTGTCGCGGTCGACCGCGGGCGGCGCAGCCTCCTCGACCACGAGCACGCCGTAGAGCCCGCGCTCGACCTGCTCGTAGCTCTGCCAATGCGGGTGATACCAATAGGTGCCCGAGTCCCGCGCCTCGAATTCGTAGACGAAGTTCTCGCCGCGCTTCACCGGCGCCTGCGTCAGATCCGGCACGCCGTCCATCGCGTTGGGCAGGCGAATGCCGTGCCAATGCAATGAGGTCGCATCGGCCACCTCGTTCTCGAGCGTGACGCGAAGCTTCGTGTCGCGGCGGACGCGCAGCAGCGGACCCGGCACCGTGCCGTCGTAGGCCCACACCTCCGTTTCGGGGAAAGTCCCGCCGGCGATGGCGGCGCGCGCCGGTGCGGCTGTGAGGCGATGCTCGCCAGCCGCGGCAAAGCGTGGCCGCGCGAACGGAAGCAGCGCGCCCGCCGCGGCGGCGCCCGCGAGGAAGCGGCGGCGGCTCGGCGTGATCGTCGTAGGCTTCGCCATTGCGCGAACCTACACCCGCCGTCATTCCATGGGAACGCTGCGGCGCGGCGAGGCGCGCAGCTCGGCGAACGATTGGCGCAGGATGCTTGCCGCCGAGTAGAGGAAGAGCACGGCCATGATCGCGGCCACGGCGAGGTCGGGCCAGGCCGTGCCCGTGCCGAAGACGCCGAGCGCCGCCAGCATCACCGCGACGTTGCCGATCGCGTCGTTGCGGCTGCAGAGCCACACCGAGCGCACGTTGGCATCGCCGTCGCGGAAGCGGTACAGCAGCAGCGCCGCCGTCGCGTTCGCGGCCAGCGCCGCGAACCCGACCGCGCCCATCACCATGGGCTCGGGCACGCCGAGCACGAAGACGCGCCAGAGCGTGGCGCCGAGCACGTAGCTGCCCATGAGCGCGAGGCTCGCGCCCTTGACGAGGGCTGCCGCCGCGCGCCAGCGGTCCGGCCGACCGATCATGGAGAGCGTCAAGCCGTAGGTCGCGGCGTCGGCGGCGAAGTCCATCGCGTCGGCCTGGAGCGACATCGAATTGGCCAAGGCACCCGCCACCACCTCGACCGCGAACATCGAGGCGTTGAGCGCGATGACGATCCAAAGGGCGCGGCGATAGCGCGGCGAGACGCCGGTGAAGGGCGCCGGATCGTGGCTGCAGCAATGCGCGCCCATGGCGGCCTCGTGCGGTTGCAGTGCGGGCAGCGGAAACATAGTTCCTACAGTCGTTGTAGGTTCAAGAGGCGCCCATGCGGCCCGACACCATCGGCTCTCTCGCGCGTGAGACCGGGAGCAAGGTCCAGACCATCCGCTACTACGAGGCGATCGGCCTGCTGCCGGCGCCGGCCCGCACCGCCGGCAATCAGCGCGTCTACGCCAAGGCGCACCGCGACCGCCTGGCCTTCATCCGCCACGCGCGCGAGCTCGGCTTTCCGCTCGATGCGATCCGCGAGCTCTTGGCGCTTGGCGACCGGCCCGATCAGCCTTGCGCCCGCGCCGACCGCATCGCGACCGCGCACCTCGCCCGCGTCGAGCGCAAGATCGCGCAGCTCGAAGCGCTGCGCGGCGAACTCGCGCGCATGGTCGCGCGCTGCCGGCGGGCGCAGCAGCGCGGCCAAGCGCGGATCTCCGAGTGCCGCGTGATCGAGGCGCTGGCCGACCACTCGCACGCCCATTGCCTTTCCGGCGCGCATCAAGCCAAGGGGGAGGCGGAGCGATTCGGCGGCTGAGGCGGCAAATGGTTAAGCCACCGCCCGGCGAAGCGGTGTCCGGGCGCCGGTCTTTCACGTCATTTCAATGACTTGCGGCCGCGCGCGCCAGCCTTTTGTAGCCTTGATTTTGGCGGAATCGCCCCCAAAATAGCGTCCACGGCTCAACGAAAACCAGAAACAGAGGGTTTCACCGATGGAATACCGCAATCAGCAGGGCGGCGTCGTCATAGGGCGCGACCGGGCGACGGTCGGCGTCGACGAAGGCCTCCGGCAATACATGCTCAAGGTCTACAACTGGATGGGCCTGGGCTTGGCGCTCACCGGCGCGGTCGCCTTCGCGGTGATCAGCGTTCCGGCGCTCCAGGAGCTCTTCTTCCAGTACCTGCCCGGCACGCGCGGCCGCGTGACGCTGACGGTCCTCGGCTGGGTCGCGCTGTTCGCGCCCGTGGTCCTCGCCTTCATCTTCTCGTTCCGCCTCGATCGCATGAGCGGCGCCTCGGCGCAGTCGCTGTTCTGGCTCTATGCCGGCTTGATGGGCCTCTCGCTCGCGCCCATCGTCGCGGTCTACACCGGCGAAAGCCTGGCCAAGGTGTTCTTCATCAGCGCGGCCAC
>DATBLL010000175.1:0-23460 GCA_036555425.1 Alphaproteobacteria bacterium
GGACGCTCGGCCCAAGGGCCGAGCTTCGGGCGAAGCAAAGCTTCGCCAGTAAGCTCGCGAAGCGAGCGACCGCGCCCGAAGCGAGTGAAATTTTCCCTCCCTGGTCTCCGCGTCCTCCGTGGTTATTCCCTCCCTCTCCGCATTCTCCGCGGCTCCGCGTGCCGAACATCGATGTCGCAGATTGAGGGAAATCGCCGGGTGACCTAAGTTCGCCGCCCATGGCCCCCGACGACACGGCGCCCTCCGTTGCGGCCGCCGCCTGGCCCGATCCGGCCCAGGCGACGCCGATGCTGGCGCATTATCTCGAGGTGAAGCGCCAGCATCCCGATTGCCTCGTCTTCTATCGGATGGGCGATTTCTACGAGCTGTTCTTCGAGGACGCGGCTGCGGGCGCGAAGGCGCTGGGGCTTACGCTCACCTCGCGCGGCGAAACCGTCGGCGGGAAGCCGGTGCCGATGGCCGGCGTGCCGGTGCACGCGGTCGAGAGCTATCTGCTCCGCCTCATCCGCGCCGGCTTCAAGGTGGCCGTCTGCGAGCAGGTGGAAGACCCCGCCGAGGCCAAGAAGCGCGGCGCCAAGGCGATGGTGCGCCGCGAGGTCGTCCGCATCGTCACCCCCGGCACGGTCACCGAGGACGCGCTGCTCGATGCGCGCCGCAACAACTACCTCGCCGCCGTGGCCGAGGCCGAGGGGCAGACCGGGCTCGCCTGGCTCGACATGACGACCGGCGACTTCGCCTGCGAGGCGCTGCCGCGCGGCGGATTGGGTGCCGCGCTCGCGCGCATCGAGCCGGGCGAGATTCTGCTGTCCGAGCGGCTGGTGCAGGCGCCGGAGCTGTTCGAAACCTTCGCGCAATGGAAGGCGCAGCTTTCGCCGCTGCCGGGCAGCCGCTTCGACAGCGAGAGCGCCAAGCGGCGCCTGATGAAACTCTACGAGATCCAGGCGCTCGACGGCCTCGGTCCGTTGAGCCGGGCCGAGATCGCCGCCGCGGGCGCCCTCGTCGACTACGTGGAACTGACGCAGAAGGGCCGCGTGCCGCGGCTCGGGCGCCTCGCGCGCGTGAGCGACGCCGGCCTCATGGAGATCGACGCGGCGACGCGGCGCAATCTCGAGCTGACCAAGAGCTTTGCCGGCGAGCGGCGCGGCTCGCTGCTCGGCGTCATCGACCGCACGCTCACCGGCGCCGGCGCGCGCCTTCTGGCGGCGCGGCTCGCGGCGCCCTCGACCGAGCCGGCCCTGATCGCGGCGCGACTCGACGTGGTGACGTGGTTCCTCGAGGCGGCGGCGGCGCGCGAGGCGGTGCGGGCCTCGCTGAAGCGCTGCCCCGATCTCGAACGCGCGCTCTCGCGCCTGGCCTTGGGCCGCGGCGGCCCGCGCGATCTCGCCGCCTTGCGCGACAGCCTCGCCGAGACCGAGGTGCTGAGGAAGGCGCTCGGCCAGCCGCTGCTGCCGCCGCTGCCCAAAGGATTGCACCTGGCGCAGCGCGGGCTCGGCCAGCATCTGGCGCTCGTCGACCGCCTCACCCGCGCGCTCGCCGACGAGCTGCCGCTCCTGGCGCGCGACGGCGGATTCGTCCGCGCCGGCTACTCGGCCGCCCTCGACGAGCAGGTGAAGCTCCGCAGCGAAGGCCGCCAGCTCGTGGCCGCGCTCGAAGCGCGCTACCGCGCCGAGACCGACATCTCCTCGCTCAAGATCCGGCACAACAACGTGCTCGGCTACTACATCGAGGTGACCGCGGCGCAGGCCGGCAAGCTGCCCAAAGACGCGGGCTCGCCCTTCATCCAGCGCCAGAGCATGGCCAATGCGACGCGCTACACGACGGTCGCGCTGTCCGAGCTCGAGGAGAAGATCGCGCGCGCGGCCGACAAGGCGCTGGCGCTCGAATTGGCGCTGTTCGACGATTTGGTGAAAGAGGGCACCGCGCGCGGCGAGGCGATCAGCGAGGCGGCGCGCGCGATCGCCGAACTCGACGTTGCCGCGGGGCTCGCCGTGCTCGCCCAGGACCGGCGCTATTGCCGCCCGCGCGTCGACGATTCGAAGCATTTCGCGATCAAGGGCGGGCGCCATGCGGTGGTGGAGGCGCTGCGCCCCGAGGAAGCCTTCGTCCCCAACGATTGCGATCTGGCGCCCGAGCGCCGGCTCTGGCTGCTGACCGGCCCCAACATGGCGGGCAAGAGCACCTTCCTGCGCCAGAACGCGCTGATCGCGATCCTGGCGCAGATGGGCTCCTACGTGCCGGCGGCGGAGGCGCGCATCGGCGTCGTCGACCGCCTCTTCTCGCGCGTCGGCGCCGCCGACGACCTCGCGCGCGGGCGCTCGACCTTCATGGTCGAGATGGTGGAGGCGGCGGCGATCCTGCACCGTGCCGGCGAATCCGCGCTCGTCATCCTCGACGAAATCGGCCGCGGCACCGCGACTTTCGACGGCCTCTCGATCGCCTGGGCCACGGTCGAGCACCTGCACGAGGTCAACCGCTGCCGCGCGCTCTTCGCCACGCATTACCACGAGCTGACGGCGCTGGCGGCGCGCCTCCCGTCGCTCGCCTGCCGCACGATGCGTGTCAAGGAATGGGAAGGCGACGTGATCTTCCTGCACGAGGTCGCCGCCGGCAACGCCGACCGCTCCTACGGCATCCACGTGGCGCGCTTGGCCGGCCTGCCGGCGGCCGCGGTCGCGCGCGCCGAAGAAGTGCTGGCGCAATTGGAGGCGGGCGAGCAGAGCGGGCGCCTCGCCACGCTCGCCGACGATCTGCCGCTCTTCACCGCCGCCGCGTCGCATGCGCCGCGCCGCGTGGCCCCGCCGCGCGGGGCCTCCGCCGTCGAGGAGGCGCTGGCGCCGATCAACCCCGACGAGCTCACGCCCAAGCAAGCCCTCGACGCGCTCTATCGCCTGCGCGCGCTGTTGGCAGGTCGCGGATAGAGCGCGCGAGCGGATGAGATCGGCAGTTACAGCGTAGGGGCGCACGGCTGTGCGCCCTTCTCCGCGCATTTCGGGCGGAGGCAGGGGCGCACAGCCGTGCGCCCCTACGCTTGGGACAGCGTCGCTCGAAAGCGATCAGCCTCCCGGCAGCGGCGCCGGGCGGTCGACGACGACGGGCGGCTCGGTCTTCCGCGCAAGATGGAGGCGGATGCGCCAGGCGCCGGGATCGCGGCGATAGGCGCGGGCATCGGGCACGCGGAACGTGGCGCGCATGCGGAAGACGGTGCCGTAGGTATCGTCGGCGAACAGCGGGAACCCGACGCCGACCCCGACCGAGGTGCGGCCGCCGCTGACGGCGCCGACGCCGACGCTGCCGAACGGGTATCCCGGATAGCCGGTGCGCACGACATCGGCGCGCACGTCGATGGCCGCGTGCTCGGCGCCGGCGGGATCGACGAGGACCATGCGCTCCAGGCGATGGAAGCGCGAGCGGTGCACGGCCTCGGCCTCGACATAGAGCGCCTCGGGCCCGATCACCCGCGCGGCCGTCACGAGATAGGGAACCCCGCCCTCGCCGGGCGGCGGCGAGGCGCAGGCCGCGAGGGCCAGAATCGCCGCGAGGGCGGCCAGCCTCGCCGCGCGCGGCGTCATCGCCGCTGCTCGCGCTTCGGCGGCTCCTTTTTCTTCTTCGGATCCTCGCGCTTCGGCGCGGCGGCGCGCGCCGGGCCGATCGTGATCCGGGGATTGAACTTGTCGTAGAAACCGCCGCGATTGGCATCCGCCATGACGAAGAGCCGGCGCAGCTCGATCGGCTGGGGCGGCTTCGCTTCGAGCGTGAAGCCGTTGGCGCGCTCGTAGCCGCCGCCGATGTAGCGGATCATCGGCTCGAAATAATCGCGATCGAAGCGGTTGCTGCCGACCGCGCTCCGCGTCGTCTGCGCGTCCTTCTGCAGCTCCTTGACGAACACGCCGCGCGCCTGCAGCTCGCCCTTGCCGATCTCGCGCGCCTTGGCGTCGACGAAGGCCTTCATCAGGCCCTTGTCCTCGAAAACGAGCTTCATCGCGGACAGCTGCACGTTCTCGCCGAGGAGCCGCACCAGCGGCGGCTCCTCGCGCGCTTGGCGCGCCACGGCCTTGGCCTTCAGCGCGAAATCGCGCAGCTCGATCGTGGCCGTGAAGGTCGCGAGGTCGCGGAAGACGAGCCGCAGCTCCTTCACCGTCACCTTGTGCTGCTTCACCTTCCGCTTGGTCTTGGGATCCTCGACCTCGTCCTCGCCCGACTCGTAATCGAGCACGGCATCGACCAGCACGTTCTCGAATTTCTGATCTTCGAGCACCTTCCCGATTTCGGGGCCGAGCACGACGCTGAACACGTCGCCTTTGAACTTCATGCCCGTCAGCGCGATCGACGCGAAACGCGGCTGGCCCGGGTTCTTGAAATCGAAGCTTTTGAATTCGGCCTTCTCGACCTCGACGCGCTTCTCGTCGGAGATGAGTGTCACGCCCACGAGCGTGAACGAGCCGGTCATGACCTCGCCGGTGCTCGACTTGTACTCGACGTCGAGGTCGAGCACGTCCTTGACCTTCTCGAAGGCGGCAAGCCGGTTGTGGACCGCTGCGGAGCGGAATTGATCCCAGGCGAGATAGGAGGCGCCCGCCACCGTAGCGGTGCCGACGAGGCTGCCGACCATGCCCACGATCAAGCCCAAGCGCATCGCGTGCCGAACTCCCGACCGCTCCCATCATAGCTGGAGCGGCGTCGCGCGCCATCCCCCCGCGCCGCCCCGAAGCGCGATCGTGGCCTTGCGCTCTCTTGATTACGGGGAAATTGCCGATAATCCACAGCGCGCCCACATGCAGGCGCCGACCTTCACGATCCGGTCGCGGGAGCTGCGTTAGCGCGCGCTGATCTTCAACCCGATCGTGTTCTTGACGAGGCCGCGGCCGCCGAGAATGCCCATGCCCAAGGCCAGGAGCGGCACCGGGCGGGTTGGCTCCGCGGCAACGCGGATCTCGCTCGGCCGCTCGACGAAGCGCAGCAGCGCCTCGAGCGCCTCGCGCTCGACCGGGTCGCGGGCGCGGTCGCGCTCGGCTTTCAGGTCGCGGAGCACGCGCGCGAGCGCCTCGGCTTCGGAAATGTTGCGATCTGCGGCATAGGCCTTCAACAGCCGGCTCACCAGCGAGCGGTCGCGGAACGAGAGCGAGGCGTGGATGAGCGTCGTCGTGGTGCCGGCCGAAAGCAGCGCCGCGCCGTCGCGCACGCGGCGCTGCGGCACGTTGCCGAGCTTCAGGTTCAGCAGCACCTCGCCGAGGTCGGAAACGGCGAGCTGCACGTCGCGGAGCTCGAATTCGCCCGTCTCCTCGTCGAAGCGGTAGCGGACGAAGAAATCGCTGGTGGTGCGCTTGTAGCCGGCGCGGTCGAGCAGGCGCTGGGCGTCGGCCGCGGGCCCGGTCGAGACGCCGATGATCGAGCCCAGCGAGCCCGAGGCCCGCGCGAGGTTGGCCAGCGCCGTCGAGGGCACGTCGGCGCGCTTCACCTCGATATCGGCGTAGCGCGGCGTGCCGCCGCTGCGCCAGTCGAAATCCTTGACCGCGACGCTTTCGGCCCGGATGCGGTCGCCGCTCATTGTGACGAACTCGACCTTGGTCATCACGATCGACTGCGAGAGGAGATCGGCGCGCACGCCGCCGTAGCGGAACTCCTTCGTGACCTTCTGCATGTCGCGGGCGAAGATCTCGGCCCGCTCCTTGAGCTTGGCGTTGGCGAAGTGATCGGCCGCGAAATACCCGCCCCCGCCGGCGGCGAGGAGCGTGGCGATGCCGATAATCCAGCCCTTTTTCATGCCTTTGCCCTCCGCCGGTAACATTCCATCGGGTTTTGACTATATTCCCGGCAAGGCAGATTTGTGGCCGAGGCCGATGTTAGATAATCCTCCGCCGGAGAGGCCCCCATCCCAGCCTTCCCCCGCTGCGCGGCGGAAGGGGCGAATTAAGCCTTCCCCCGCTTGCGGGGGACGGTTGGATGGGGGTCTGGCCGCCGCACAGCCGTAGCGCAAAGAATGCACGCACTCGCCAAATCCGACGTTTTGCAGCCGCGCGCGATCGTGGATCGCCGCGCCCTGATGGAGCGCCTGGACGGGCTCGGCAAGGACCGGCCCGCTCCCGAGCAGCGGGCCGCGGTGCTGGCCGCGCTCAAGGAGGCGCTCGCCGCCGGCCGGGCCGAGATCAAGCGCCGCTTCGATGCCAACCGCGACGCGCGCACGCGCGGGCGCGAATGCGTCAAGGCCTATGCCTATCTCATCGATCAGCTCATCCGCACGCTCTACGACTACGCGTTCGAGCGCGTCTATCCCAACCCCAATCCAACCGCCGGCGAGCGGAAGGCCGTGGTCGCCACCGGCGGCTACGGGCGCGGCGAGCTGGCGCCGCAATCCGACATCGATCTCCTGTTCCTCCTCTCCTACAAGCTCACGCCGCATGCCGAGCAGGTCATCGAGTACATGCTCTACATGCTGTGGGATTTGGGCTTGAAGGTGGGCCACGCCACGCGCTCGGTCGACGAATGCGTGCGCATGGCCAAGCAGGACCAGACCATCCGCACCGCCCTCCTCGAAGCGCGCTACCTTTGGGGCGACGCCGGACTCTACCGCGAGCTCCGCACGCGCTTCCGCGAGCTGGCCTCGGCCGAAGGGCCGATCGCCTTCGTCGAGAAGAAGCTCGCCGAGCGCGACGAGCGCCATTTGAAGCTGGGCGATTCGCGCTACGTCGTGGAGCCCAACATCAAGGACGGCAAAGGCGGCCTGCGCGACCTCCACACTCTCTACTGGATCGCGAAATACATCTATCAGCTCGACGACCCGGCCGACTTGGTCGAGCGCGGCGTCTTCACGCGGCGCGAGGCGGCGAAGTTCGACCGCGCGCACACCTTCCTCACCACGGTGCGCTGCCATCTCCACTACGTCGCCGGCCGGCCCGAGGAGCGCCTGACCTTCGACGTGCAGCCGACGCTCGCGCGCCTCATGGGCTATGGCGACCGCCCGGGCATCTCGGGCGTCGAGCGCTTCATGAAGCACTACTATCTCGTCGCCAAGGACGTGGGCGACTTGACGCGCATCTTCTGCGCGGCGCTCGAGGCCGAGCACAAGCGGAAGCCGCGCTTCCGGTTCACGCTTCTGCCCAAGAAGCGCGAGATCGTGGGCTTCCAGGTGCAGGACGGGCGCCTGAACGTCGCGCGCGAGGACGCGTTCCGCGCCGACCCGGTGAACTTCCTCCGCCTCTTCCACACCGCGCAGGAGCACGACCTCGACATCCACCCGGCGGCGCTGCGCCTCATCACCCAGCAATTGGGGCTCATCGACGGCGCGCTGCGCGAGAATCCGGTGGCAAACCGGCTCTTCCTCGAGATGCTGACCTCGCCGAAAGAGCCGCAGATCACGCTCACGCGCCTGAACGAAGCCGGCGTGTTCGGCCGCTTCGTGCCCGATTTCGGCCGCGTCGTGGCGCTGATGCAGCACGACATGTATCACGTCTACACCGTCGACGAGCACACGATCCGCGCCATCGGCCTCTTGCACGAGATCGAGGCGGGCTTGAAGAAGGACGACCACCCGCTCGCCTCGGAGATCGTGCACAAGGTCTCGTCGCGCCGCGCGCTCTACGTGGCCCTGCTGCTGCACGACATCGCCAAGGGCCGCGGCGGCGACCATTCCGAGATCGGCGCCGATATCGCGCGCTATTTGGGGCCGCGCTTCGGCCTGACACCCGAGGAGACCGACAATATCGCCTGGCTCGTGCTCCACCATCTCGACATGAGCAAGACGGCGCAAAAGCGCGACATCGACGATCCCAAGACGATCGCCGATTTCGCCGCCTTCGTGCAGTCGCCCGAGCGCTTGAAGCTGCTGCTGGTCTTGACCGTCGTCGACATGCGCGCGACCAGCCCCAAGGTCTGGAACAATTGGAAGGCCTCGCTGCTGCGCGAGCTCTACTATCGCACCGAGGAGGTGCTGGGCGGAGCACCCTCGGGCGCCAACGTGGCGGCGCGCGTCGACCGCGCGAAGGAACTGCTCGTTGCGCGCCTCAAGGGCTGGGCCGCCGCCGAGATCGAGGAGCATCTGGCGCGCGGCTATCCGGCCTATTGGCTGTCCGAGGACACCGACACCCAGTTCCGCCACGCCGAGCTGGTGCGGCGCGCGACCAAGACCGGCGAGCAGATGGCGGTCGATGCGCGCCACGATGCGAAGCGCGCGGTGACCGAGGTGACGGTCTACACGCCCGACCACGCCGGCCTCTTCTCGCAGATCGCGGGCGCAATGGCGCTCTCGCGCGCCAACATCGTCGACGCGCGCATCTTCACGCTGACCAATGGCTGGGCGCTCGATACGTTCTACGTGCAGGACGCGGAGGGGCGGCCCTTCGCGGACGAGGCGAGCCTCGAGCGCCTCCGCGCGCGCATCGCCGCCGCCCTCGCGGGCACGCTGAAGCTCCACCGCGAGCTGGCCGGCCGCGAATCGCTGCCGAAGCGCGCCCATGTGTTTCAGGTGCCGCCGCGCGTCTTCATCGACAATTCAGCGAGCCGCTTCGCCACCGTGATCGAGGTGAACGGCCGCGACCGCCCGGGCCTGCTCTACGACGTCACCCGCGCCTTAACCGAATGCGGCCTCCAGATCACGACCGCCAAGATCTCGACCTTCGGCGAGCGCGTCGTCGACGTCTTCTACGTCAAGGACGTCTTCGGCATGAAGGTCGAGCACGAGCGGAAACAGGAGCAGATAAGGGCCCGCCTGCTGGAAGCCTTGGGCGGCGCCGAGCCCGCCAAGCCAGCCGAAGTGAAGGCGGCGGAATGAAGGAAGTGAACTGGGAGGCCGGGAGACAGGTAGGCAACAAAGCTCACACCGCCAAGGCACCAAGACACGACGACACCAAGAGGATTCGTTGCGCGCCTTTGGCGCGCGATTTTCATTTTCTTGGTGTCTCGGTGCCTTGGCAGTCCATCTTCTTCTCCCCGCCTCCCCGCCTCCCTGTTAGTTTCGCCGCATGGCCCTGCTCCGCTCGTCGCTGATCGTCGGCAGCAACACGCTGCTCTCGCGAATCCTCGGCTATGTGCGCGACATCCTGATCGCGCGGGCACTCGGCACCACCGGCGTGATCGAGGCCTTCGTCGTCGCCTTCCGCTTCCCCAACCTCTTCCGCCGGCTCGTGGCCGAGGGTGCCTTCTCCTCAGCCTTCGTGCCGATGTTCGCGAAGACGCTCGAGAAGGAGGGTAAGGCCGCGGCGCTGCGCTTCGCGGGCAACACGCTTTCCTGGCTCCTCGTCATCCTCATCGTCTTCACGATCCTGGCCGAGATCTTCATGGAGGCGATCGTGAGCGTGATGGCGCCCGGCTTCCGCGACCAGCCGGCCCTCTTCGACGCCGCGGTGCTCTTCACGCGCCTCACGCTCCCCTACC
Source organism: Alphaproteobacteria bacterium (assembly GCA_036555425.1). GTDB lineage: Bacteria > Pseudomonadota > Alphaproteobacteria > Bin65 > Bin65 > SBBV01. The sequence continues at coordinate 9,367 of DATBLL010000175.1, forward strand.
TCATCTCCATGACCATCGTGGCGCTGATGAGCGGCGTTTTGAACGTCAACTACAAATTCGCGATGGCGGCGGCGGCGCCGACCCTCTTGAACGCGATCATGATCGTGGGCCTCGTCTTCGCCGTGCCGTGGTTCAAGAGCGCCGGCCACATGCTGGCCTGGGCCGTGGCCGCCGCCGGCATCGCGCAATATCTCTGGCTCGGCTATGCCTGCTGGAAGGCGGGCTTGCACCTATCGCTGCCGGTGCCGCATTTCACCGCCTCGACCAGGCGCCTCTTGAAGCTGATGGTGCCCGGCATCATCGGCGGCGGCATGACGCAGATAAACCTGCTGGTCGGCACCATCATCGCGAGCTTCATCGCCGGCGCCGTCTCGATCCTCTATTTCGCCGACCGCATCTACCAGTTTCCGCTCGGCATGATCGGCATCGCGATCGGCACGGCGCTGTTGCCCGAGCTTTCACGCAAGATCCACAGCGAGCCCGAGGCCGCGAACGCGGTGCAGAACCGCGCGGTCGAGCTCGCGATGCTGCTGACGCTGCCGGCCGCGGCGGCGCTGGTCGCCGTCGCCGAGCCGATTTCGATCGTGATGTTCCAATACGGCCGCTTCACGCTCGCGGACGCGCGCGACACGGCGGTGGCGCTCGCCGCGTTTTCCTGCGGCCTGCCCGCCTACGTGCTGATCCGGGTCTTCGCGCCCGGCTTCTATGCGCGCGAGGACACACGTTCGCCGGTCATCTACGCCGTCGTCTCGATGACGACCAACATCGTGCTGTCGGTCGCCTTGGTCTGGCCGCCCTTCGGCTGGCCGAGCATGGGTTTCCTCGGCATCGCCGTCGCCACCGCCGTCGCCGCTTGGATCAATGCCGGCCTCTTGGGGATGATGCTGGTGCGGCGGCGGCACTGGCGGCTGGATGCGCGCTTCAAAGCGCGCCTGCCGCGGATCATGCTCGCGGCGCTCGTGATGGCCGGCGCCCTCGTGCCGCTCGCGATATGGCTGGCGCCGCGGATCCGGGGCCAGGTCGCCGAGCGCATCGTTTCCTTGGGCGTGCTGGTGGCGGCGGGGATGCTCGTTTACGCCGCACTCTGCCTCGCGCTCAGGGTTGCCGATGTCGGCGAGCTCCGCCAGATGCTGAAACGGCGCCGCGGCGCCAAGAAGCCGGAAAAGGGCGAGCCCCCGCCGCCGAGCTTCGATTGACCGAACGCGAACCAGGCGGCCGCTTGACCCTTGAGGATCGGCGGGGCTATGTCGCGCGGCTTTTCTCCAACCTTAGACCTTGCAGACGCTCATGAAACGCATCTTCTCGGGCATCCAACCCTCGGGAAATCCCCATCTCGGCAACTATCTCGGCGCGATCAAGAACTGGGTGGCGCTGCAGAAGGAGTACGAGTGCATCTATTGCGCGGTCGATCTTCACGCCATCACGGTGTGGCAGGACCCGGCCGAGCTCCGCCGCAGCACGCGCGAGCTGGCGGCGATGCTGATCGCGGCCGGCATCGATCACAGGAAGCACATCATTCTCGTGCAGAGCCTGGTGCCCGCCCACACCCAGCTCGCCTGGGTGTTCAACTGCGTGGCCCGCGTGGGCTGGATGGGCCGCATGACCCAGTTCAAGGAAAAGGCGGGCAAGGACCGCGAGAACGCCTCGCTCGGGCTCTTCGCCTATCCCTCGCTGATGGCGGCCGACATCCTCCTCTACAAGGCGACGCATGTGCCGGTGGGCGAGGATCAGAAGCAGCACCTCGAGCTCACGCGCGACATCGCGCAGAAGTTCAATCACGATTACGGCGTCGATTTCTTCCCGCTGACCGAGCCGCTCATCTTCGGCGAAGCCACGCGCGTAATGAGTCTCCGCGACGGCACCAAGAAGATGTCGAAATCGGATCCCTCCGATTATTCGCGCATCAACCTGACCGACGACGCCGACACGATCGCGCAGAAGATCAAGAAGGCGAAGACCGATCCGCATCCGCTGCCCGAGGCGCCGCCCGCCAGCGAAAAGGCGCGCGCCGAGCGGCCCGAGGCCTACAATCTCATGGGCATCTACGCGGCGCTCGCCGACACGACCATGAACGAGGTCGCCAAGGAGCATGGCGGCAAGCCGTTCTCGGCGTTCAAATCGGCGTTGACGGAGCTCGCGGTGGCCAAGCTCGGCCCCATCACCGGCGAGATGCGCCGCCTGACCGCCGATCCCGGCGCGGTCGATGCCGTCTTGCGCGACGGCGCCGAGCGCTGCCGCGCCATGGCCGAGCCGATCTTGGCGGAGGTCTATCGCATCGTGGGCTTCCTGAAGCCGTAGAAGGCCTCGCCCCCACCGGCGGTCAGGCTTCCAGCCAATCGGCGCGGCCGATGGAACGCGCCGCCCTGATCACCAGCTCGGGATCGGCGAAACAGTCGAGCAGCGGCCGTGTGTTCGTCTTGCGGTAAGTGCCCTTGTCGTCGATGGCGGGAAGATTGAGAAAGTCCCAGACGCGCGCCATCCCGCGCTTGGTCAGCGTCTCCTCGTAGGTCAGGGGCAGGAACAGCTGGTGGCTGCGGCGCATGGCGTCCTCGGCGGCCGCGCGCGCCATGATCTGTTCGCCGGCGAACGCGTAGAACCGGTCCCAATCGAAGGCGATTTTCGGCGCCAGCGCGGTGCCAGACGCCGGTTGCCGCGGCGAGTTCCGCCGATGCATAGCCGGCGAGAAGATTGTCGCGATAGAGCACGATCTTCGCCAGGCGCGGATCGGGGCAGATGACCTCGAGCATCATCAAGAGCTGATTGCGGTTCAGCAGCACCTTGAAGCCGTGACGCTGGCGGCCGTGGAACCACTGCTCGTTGTGGGCGAGGAATTTGTCGAGGAACCCCTTCGGGTCGGCATCGCGGAAGGCGCAATTCATGATCTCGAGGCCGAGATCGCGCGGGAAATGCGCCTGCACTTCGTCGGGATGGAGGATCTCGAGATGACACGCCACCGCCGGATGGCGGCCCAGAATGTCGCAGAGCCGGGTCGACCCCGAACGGGGAGCCGCGATTATGGCGAAATGCTGCATCGTCGTTCCGAAACGGCGCGAGATCTTGGGCGACGGCCCCGATGTCCATCAACAAGCAGGAACACGCGACGGAAGAAGGGTTGCCCGGGCCCAAACGCGACTCTCGGCGGGCTGGGGATTGTTTCTTCGGCGCAGCGGGGGCAGCCGTGCCGCGGTCACACGGTTTATCGCGGCGAAACCTCGTTCGGCAATGGGCGCCCAGCCTCCCGCCTACCCGCCTATCGCTGTTGGCATCGCCGGAAGCGCCGCGTAGGGTAGGCGCAAAATCCTGCCCGGGGCGCCCGGCTTTCGATGCAGATTTACCTGCCTATCGCCGAAGTTTCGGTCGACGCATTCCTGCTGCTCGGCCTCGGCGCTGTGGTGGGGTTCCTGGGCGGCCTCTTCGGCGTGGGCGGCGGCTTCCTGATGACGCCCGCCCTCATCCTCATCGGCATACCGCCCGCCGTGGCCGTGGCCTCGGGCGCCAACCAGATCGTGGCGTCGTCGATCTCGGGCGCGGTCAGCCAATGGCGCAAGGGCAATGTCGACGTCACCATGGGCGTCGTGCTGCTGATCGCGGGCGTGCTCGGGACCGGCGCCGGCGTCGTGCTGTTTCGCCTGCTCCAGCAGGCGGGGCACATCGACCTCGTCGTGCAGCTCTCCTACGTGCTGCTGTTGGGCGTCGTCGGCGCGATGATGGGGCTCGAGAGCCTGCGCGCGGTTTGGCGCCGGCGCGGCGGCGCCAAGGCGCCGGGGCGCCTGCACCCGCATTTCTGGGTGCACCGCTGGCCGCTCCGGATGCGCTTCCGCCGCTCGAAGCTCTACATCAGCGCGATTCCGCCGGCGGCCATCGGCTTCATCGTCGGCGTCCTCACCGCGATCATGGGCATCGGCGGCGGCTTCATCATGGTGCCGGTGATGATCTACCTCTTCGGCATGCCGACCTTGACCGTGGTCGGCACGTCGCAGTTTCAGATCGTCTTTGTCACCGCTGTGTCGACCTTGCTGCTGGCGGCGACGACCCACACGGTCGACGTCGTGCTCGCGATCCTGCTCATCATCGGCGGCGTCTTCGGCGCGCAGATCGGCACGCGCGCCGGCCAGCTCTTGCGCGGCGAATATCTGCGCGGCCTGCTCGCGGCCTTGGTGCTCGCCATGGCGGGGAAGCTCGCCTACGACCTCATCGCGACGCCGCTCGACCTTTTCTCGATTGCGATCGGCCGATGATGCGAAACGCTGATCCCTCCCGGCCCATGATCGTCCGCCATCGGCCGACGAGGGCGAGTTTCAGCGCATTGGCGGCGCTCGCGGCCTTGCTGCTCGCATCGCCGGAAGCGCGGGCGCAGCAGGTCATCGCCGACCTCTCGCGCCACCTCGTCGCCATCACCACCGGCTTCGCCGGCGCCGAGGTGCTGCTGTTCGGCGCGGTGGACGGCGACGGCGACGTTGTCGTGACGGTGCGCGGGCCCGAGGGCGACGTCGTCGTCCGGCGCAAGAGCCAGGTGAACGGCATGTGGATCAACACCCTGTCGGTCACCTTCGGCGCCGTGCCCGGATATTACGCCGTGGCCGCAACCAAGCCGATCGAGGACATCATCAGCGGGCCCGTGGCCGAGCGCGAGCAGATCGGCGCCCAGCGCCTGCGCTTCGAGCCCGAGCGCAACATCCCGCCCGACCGGATCGCCCTCTTCCGTGCGGCCCTCCTGCGCAACATGGAGCGCGACGGGCTCTATCAGCCGCGCACGGCGACGATCCGCTTCCTGGGCCAGCGCCTGTTCCGCGCCGACATCGTCTTTCCGGCCAACGTGCCGACGGGCCTCTACACGGTGAACGTCTATCTCGTGCGCGACGGCCAGGTCGTCAGCGCCGCCACGACGCCGCTCTCGGTGAGCAAGATCGGCTTGAGCGCCGAGATCTACGACTTCGCCCACAACCGCGGCCTGACCTACGGCCTCATCGCCGTGGCGTTCGCGGGCTTCGCGGGATGGGCGGCAAGCCGCGTGTTCCAACGCGCCTGAGCGAGGGGAGAAACGCCATGGCCGAAACCGAATCGCCGGCGGCCCGCGCCAAGCGCCGCAAGCAGGAAGAGCGCATCTTCCTCGTTGTCGTCGACAACACCGAGGAGATGCGCGTGGCGCTGCGCTTCGCCGGCCTGCGCGCCAAGGCCACGGGCGGACGCGTGGCACTTTTCACGGCCATCGAGCCGGCCGAGAGCCACACCTGGCAGGCGGTGGCCGACCGCATGGAGGAGGAGCAGCGCGCCGAGGCCGAGGCCATGATGCAGCGCTTCGCCGAGGAGGTGGTGAAGCTCTCGGGCAAGACGCCGGTGATCTTCATCCGCCCGGGCATGGCGCGCGACGCGCTCCTGAAGCTCATCGACGAGGAGCCGACGATCTCGATCCTCATCCTCGCCGCCGGCACCGGCCGCGGCGGGCCGGGCCCCCTCATTTCGGCGCTGACCGGCAAGTTCTTCCCCAGGCTCACGATCCCGCTCACGATCGTGCCGGGCACGCTGACCGACGAAGAAATCGACGCGCTGACCTAGCGCCGGCCCTCGCCTGCCAAGCAATGCACATGCATTGCTTGGGCCCCTCCTCTCCCGAGGAGAGAGGGCAAGATGAGGACGTGCGCGGCTCGGGGTTTTCTCTCTCCCGCGTGGCGGGAGAGAAGGGGCCCAAACCGCACATGCGGTTCGGGAAGTGAGGGCTGCCGACGCCGGAGCTACCCCTCGTACTTGAACGACAGCGCCACACGGGCGCGGAAGGCGACGACCTTGCCGCGGTCGACCTTGCAGTCGAGCTTGGTGATCTCGGCGACGCGGAGGTCGCGCAGCGTCTTGGCCGCGGTCTCGACTGCGTTCTTCGCGGCGTCCTCCCACGAGGTCTTGCTGGTGCCGACGATCTCGGTGATGCGGTAGACGCCTTCCTTGTTGGCCATAGAACGCTCCTCCTATGATGTTGGCGAAGCGCGCGCCGGCCGGGCGCCCGGCTTTCCGCGCGCGTCGCGACAGTTATCCTAAGGGAAAAGCGGCGCCCCGGCGAATCGGGCCGGCGAAGCAGGTTGCGCCTGCGACTTCCGCGCCCGGCCGCCCTCAGGCCTTCTCCGGCGGCTTGATCATGCGGCCGAGGGGCTGGCCGGCGAAGATATGGATGTGGAGGTGCGGAACCTCCTGGTTCGCGGCGGCGCCGTTGTTGGCGAGGATGCGATAGCCGCTTTCGGTGACGCCCAGGAGCTTCGCCGTTTCGCCGACCGCGCGCACGAAGCCCTCGATCTCCGCCGCCGAGGCTTTGGCGGCGAAATCGGTCACCCCGACATAGGCGCCTTTCGGGATCACGAGGACGTGGACCTTCGTCTGCGGCCGAATGTCGTGGAACGCCAGCGCATGCGCGTTCTCGTAGACCTTCCTGCACGGAATTTCACCGCGCACAATCCTGGCGAAGACGTTGTTGGGATCGTAGGCCATCGCTTTTCCCCCGAACTTCGAGCCCGATTTGAATGAGATCGTTGAACCACGGAGGACGCGGAGGACACGGAGCAGGAAACTCGCGCCCCCGGGCGCGCCGAAATCTGATCTCCGTATTCTCCGCGTCCTCCGTGGTTCAATTCTTTTTTCGCGCCGCCTTCTCGGCCAGGCCCGAGGTGCCTTCGCGGCGCCTGAGCTCGGTCCAGACCTCGGCGGGCCGGACGCCGCTGGCCGCCCAGAGCACGAGCAGGTGATAGAGAAGATCGGCGCTCTCGCGCACGACTTCGGCCGGCGTGCCGGCGGTGGCGGCGATGACGGTTTCGGTCGCCTCTTCGCCGAGCTTCTTCGCGATCTTGGCCTTGCCCTCGGCGAGAAGCCGGGCCGTGTAGGACGAGCCCGCATCACCGCCCCGGCGGCTTTCGATCACCGCGAAAAGGCGCCCGAGCACGTCGGAACCCTCTGTTGCGTCGCTCATGCCCGCTCGCTTATCTCGCAGTTGCGAGATGAATCATGCTGCGCCCATGTTGCGCGGTAAGTATTTGAAATAAATATACTAAAGCCGAACCGGGATACCTGCCTTGGCCATATAGTCCTTGGCTTGGCGGATCGAGTAGGTGCCGAAGTGGAAGATCGAGGCGGCGAGGACGGCCGAGGCATGGCCCTCTTTGACACCTTCCGCCAAGTGCTCGAGCGTGCCGACCCCGCCCGAGGCGATGACCGGAACGGGGACCGCATCGGCCACGGCGCGCGTGAGCTCGAGGTCGAAGCCAGCCTTGGTGCCATCGCGGTCCATCGACGTGAGGAGAATTTCGCCGGCGCCGTATTCGGCCATGCGTTGGGCCCAGCCCACGGCTTCGATGCCGGTGGGATTGCGGCCGCCATGGGTGAACACTTCGAAGCGCCCGGCGTCGCGGCCATGGCCGGCGCGCTTGGCGTCCACCGCAACCACGATGCATTGGCTGCCGAACTTCTCCGCCGCTTCCTTCACGAATTCCGGCCGCTTCACCGCCGCGGTATTGACCGAAACCTTGTCGGTGCCGGCCAGGAGGAGCTTGCGGATATCCTCGATCGTGCGCACGCCACCGCCGGTCGTGAGCGGCATGAAGCACTGGTCGGCGGTGCGTGCCACGACATCCAAGATGGTGTCGCGGTTTTCGTGGCTGGCGGTGATGTCGAGAAACGTCAGCTCGTCGGCGCCCTCGCGGTCGTAGACCCTGGCTTGCTCGACCGGGTCGCCGGCATCGACGAGGTTGACGAAGTTGACGCCCTTGACGACGCGGCCGCCCTTCACGTCGAGGCATGGGATGATGCGGACCTTCAGAGTCATGGCGCAATCGCGCAGGGGCGCCTGGCGCGCGCCCTGACCGAGCCTAGCAGGCGCCTCGCGCTGGAGGCAGCGCACGCGCAGCACGCCCCTACCGTCGGAAATGCACTGCAACGCCTCATCGCGCGGCCTCCAGCGCCGCCTTGGGGTCGATGCGCCCATCGTAGAGCGCGCGGCCGATGACGACGCCGGCGATGCAGCGCTCGGCCTTGAGCGCCTTCACATCGGCAAGGCCGGCGACGCCGCCCGAGGCGATCACCGGAATCTTAGTCGCGCGCGCCAGCGCCGCCGTCGCCGCGACGTTGACGCCCTGCAAGGCGCCGTCGCGGTCGATGTCGGTATAGATGATCGCGGCAACGCCCGCATCGGCAAAGGCGCGCGCAAGATCGAGTGCTGTCGTTTCCGACGTCTTGACCCAGCCCTCGGTCGCGACCTTTCCGCCGCGCGCGTCGATGCCGACGGCGACGCGGCCCGGGAAATGCCTGCACGCCTCCTTTACCAGCGCCGGATTGGCGAGCGCGACAGTGCCGAGGATCACCCGCCGGATGCCCTTTGCGAGCCAATCCTCGATGCGCGCCAAGTCGCGGATGCCGCCGCCGAGCTGCGCCGGAATTTCAATCGCGCGCAGAATGGCCTCGACCGCGGCGCCGTTGACGGGCTTGCCCTCGATGGCACCGTCCAAATCGACGAGATGCAGCCAGCGGAACCCCGCGCTCTCCCAGCGCCGCGCCTGGTCGGCGGGATCGGCATTGAATACCGTCGCCGCGCTCATCTCGCCGCGCAGCAGCCGCACGCATTGGCCGTCCTTCAGGTCGATGGCGGGGTAGAGGATCACGGACGCCACGCGAGGAAATTGCCGATCAGCGTGAGGCCGGTCGCTTGGCTCTTCTCGACGTGGAATTGCGTGCCGACCATGTTGTCGCGGCCGACGATGGCGGCGAAAGGCCCGCCATAGTCGCACGAAGCCAGCACGTGCCGCGCCTCGGCGCAGCGCATGATGTAGGAATGGACGAAATAGGCATGGCAGCCCGGCGCCAAGCCCGCCAGCACCGGATGCGGCGCGAGATCGACGAGCTCGTTCCAGCCCATATGCGGGATCTTGAGCGACTTGTCGGCGGGCGCCATCGCGACGACGTCGCCGGGGAGCCACCCCAGCCCCTGATGCACGCCGTGCTCGAGCCCGCGCTCGGCCATCAACTGCATGCCGACACAGATGCCGAGGAACGGGCGGCCCTCTTTGATGACCGCCTCGCTCAGCGCCTCGATCATGCCCGGCACGGCGGCGAGACCGCGCTTGCAGTCGCCGAAGGCGCCCTGCCCCGGCAGCACGATGCGCTCGGCCGCGCGCACATCCTCGGCGCGGCCACTGATCTTCACGTCGAGATTCAGGCCGCGGTCGCGCGCCGCGCGCTCGCACGCCTTGGCGGCGGAGCGCAGGTTCCCCGAGCCGTAATCGACGACTACGACCGACATGGCGCGCCTTTCATGGGAGGATCAGCGCCAGGCCGGCTTGGCCATGGCGGGATGATGCTCGAAGAAGCGGCGCTCGGCCGCAGCGAGGCTTTCGCCGGCCACGATTTCGGCCAGCGCGTAGCCGCGCAGATGCAGGCTCCAGCGCCGCAGATCCTCGCCGATGAAGCCGACGATGAGGTGCCAGGCGAGCGTCGTCCAGAGCTGGCTCGTCGAATCGAGATCGACGGCCTCGTGCACCAGCGCGATCGCGACGTCGCCGGCGAAGAGGATCGCGGCCGCGATCCACAGCCGGTTCGCCAACGCCCAGATCCAGGTGAAGAAGAACGCCGCCCAGTTGAACCCCTCGCGCACGAACTCGGCGCCGAGATCCGGCGTGAACAGCGGATCGGCGGTCTTGCGCAGGAAAACGGTGTAGATGCGCATCAGTGTCTTTCTTCTCTCGATGTCATCCCGGGCGCGGCGCAGCACTGCGCCCTTGCGCCGTGGTGCGACGCAGACCCGGGACCTAAACGGGGCGTGGACACGGCGTGTACGCGAGAGATGGCGTCGTCGGCTCGTTTGGGTCCCGGATCAGCAGTGGACCACGCGCGGCAGGGGCCGCGCGCGCTGCACCGCATCCGGGACGACAATAGCATTTTGCACGCTGCGGCGAAGACGGCTCAAAGACTCTTACCCAACGTGCCCTTGGTCGACGGCACTGCGCCGAGTTTCCTCGGATCGAGCTCCACCGCCTGGCGCAAGGCGCGCGCCACGCCCTTGTAGCAGCTTTCGACGATGTGGTGGTTGTTCTCGCCGTAGATGTTCTCGACGTGGAGCGTGAGGCCCGCGCTTTGCGCGAAGGCCTGGAACCATTCCTTGAACAGCTCGGTGTCCATCTCGCCGAGCTTGGCGCGCGAGAACGCAACCTTCCAGATGAGATAGGGCCGGTTGGAGGCGTCGAGCGCCACGCGCGTCAGGGTCTCGTCCATCGGGATCATGGCGTCGCCGTAGCGCTTGATCCCGGCACGGTTGCCCAACGCCTTGCTGATCGCCTCGCCGATGACGATGCCGGTGTCTTCGGTGGTGTGGTGATAGTCGATGTGGAGGTCGCCCTTCGCCTCGAGCGTGATGTCGACGAGGCTGTGGCGCGAGAGCTGCTCCAGCATGTGATCGAGGAAGCCGATCCCGGTCGCGACCTTGTAGCGCCCGGTGCCGTCGAGGTTCACCGTCGCCTTGATCGCGGTTTCCTTGGTCTTGCGCTCGACCGTGGCGATGCGCGGGGCGCGCGCACGCTCGGGCCGGGCCTTGGCGCCGGCAGCCATCGTTAACTCCCATAAAGCGGCGCGCCTTTCTAACAGGCGTTCCGCCCGCGCGCCACGCGCCCCGGAGCGCAGCGCCGCCGCAGCACCGCGGTCAGGACAATCTTCCTGTGCGACCGCTTGCGTATGATGCGGCCAAGCCCGCATTATGCGTAACGAGCGGCCGCGGGCACCCGACGCCGCAGCAAAGCGGGGCCGCTTGTTAGGCGGGGCGACTCGCCCTAAGTATTCGACTATACTGTTGTTCAGGACGTTGATTTGGCGTGGCCCGGCAGGCGGAGACCGCGCGACTCGTCCAGGCGCTGGGTAAATGGACAGCGATCTTCTCATCACACTCATCTTTGCGGCGATCGCGGTCTTCGTGATCCTGAAGCTGCGCAGCGTGCTCGGCACCCGCACCGGCTTCGAGAAGAAGAACGAGCCCTACGCGCCGGCCGAGAACCGCGACAAGATCATTCCGCTGCCCGACCGGCGCCAGCAGGAAGCGCCGCCGATGGGCGAGGCCAAGCCGGCGATGGACGGCGGCGTGGCGGCGATCCGGCGCGCCGATCCGTCGTTCGACGCCGAGCGCTTCCTCGACGGCGCCAAGTTGGCGTTCGAGATGATCGTCACCGCCTTCGCCAAGGGCGACGAGAAGGCGCTGCAGCCGCTTCTGGCGCCGAACGTGTTCGAGAGCTTCGCCGCCGACATCCGCCGCCGCCGCGACACCGGCGAGACGCGCGAGACAACGCTCGCCGCGGTGCGCCAGGCGCGCATCCACGAGGCGCGGCTCGAGGGCCGCGAGGCGCGGGTTTCGGTGCTGATCGTCTCGGAGCAGATCAACGTGACGCGCGACCGCGCCGGCGCCGTCATCGAAGGCGACCCCAAGACGGCCGAAACCGTCTCCGACATCTGGACCTTCGCGCGCGATACGCGCTCGCGCGACCCCAACTGGCAGCTCGTCGAAACCGCGGCCGCCGATTGAGGCCGTGGCTTGCGCTCCTTGCCGCCGCGGCGCTGTTGGGGTGCGGCGGCGTGAGCGAGACGACGCCGGTCCGCTATCTTCCCGCCTCGTTTGCGGAATTGCCCGGATGGCATAACGCCGATCCGCGCTCCGCGCTGGCCGCGTTCAGCCTCGGCTGCAGGTCGCCCAGCGGATTGCGGGCTCCGAGCGCGCCGCTGCCGATCGCTGCGGCCGGGCTCGGCGAGGCGCTCACACACATCTGCCGCGTGGCCGCTGAAATCGATGCGCCCGACCCTGCCGCGGCGCGGGGCTTCTTCGAGGCGCATTTCGCGCCCTATCGCGTCCTCGGGCCCGACGGGCCCGAAGGCCTTTTCACCGGCTACTACGAGCCGCGTTTGGACGCTTCGCGCGCGAAGCGCGCCGGCTATGCGGTGCCGGTCTACGGCTTGCCGCCGGAAGCGAAGGCCGGCGCCGTGCTGCCGGCGCGGGCCGCGATCGAAAACGGCGCGGCCGCGCGCGCCTGGCCCGTGCTGTTCTGGGCCAAGGATCCGGTCGACGTCTTCACGCTGCACATCCAGGGCTCGGGCCGCCTCGAGCTGCCCAATGGCCGTTTCGCGCGTGTCGCCTATGCCGGCAATAACGGCCGCGGTTACGTCGCGATCGGGCGGCTGATGAGAGAGCGCGGCCTGTTGCCCGCGGACGGCATCGACATGCCCGCGATCCAAGCGTGGCTCCGCGCCAATCCCGAGGCGGGCCGCGCGCTGATGCGGGAGAACCCCCGCTATATCTTCTTCCGCGAGATCCCCGATGCCGAGGGGACCAGGGGACAGATCGGCGTAAGACTGACCGCCCTGGCGAGCCTCGCGGTCGATCCTGCCTTCATCCCGCTCGGCCTGCCGCTCTGGCTCGACACCAATTGGCCGGCCGATAAGGCGAAGCCGATGCGCCTCCTCGTCGTGGCGCAGGACACGGGCGGCGCGATCAACGGCCCGGTGCGCGGCGATGTCTTCTTCGGCAGCGATCGGCGGGCCGGTCTTGACGCCGGCCGCATGGCCGAGCGCGGGCGCTACTTTCTGCTGCTGCCGAAAGGTAAGTAAAGCGGAGCCGGGGGGTCGGGGAGAGCAAAGATTCACCACCAAGACACCAAGGCACCAAGGAAAAAAGAATGCGCGCCACGGGCGCGCGGGAATCTCTTCTTGGTGTCTCTGTGTCTTGGTGCCCCGGTGGTGATAGTTCCTTCTCCCCACTCCCGTTTACTTTCCTTTTTCCTGACTTTGTAACGGCTTCGCCCTTGACCCGGGGGCCGGGACGCGGAGACTGCCGGCCATGAGCGCGCGCCCGCAAAATCCCTCGGTCGGCCTGTTCGCGACGTGCCTCGTCGACTTGTTCCGGCCGAGCGTGGGCTTCGCCGCGGCGAAGCTGCTCGAGGCCGCGGGCTGCCGCGTGGCGCTGCCGCGCGCCCAGACCTGCTGCGGCCAGCCCGCCTACAATTCCGGCGACAAGGGCGATGCGAAACGCATCGCTCGGCGCGTCATCGCGATCTTCCGGCCGTTCGATTTTGTCGTGGCGCCGTCGGGGTCCTGCGCCGGCATGATCAAGACGCACTATCCCGAGGTCTTCGCCGACGAGCCCCGCTGGCTCCCGCGCGCCCAGGCCCTGGCAGCCAAGACTTACGAACTCACCGGTTTTCTTCACGACGTGATGGGTATCCGCGAGGCACCGGGCCGCTTCGAGGGCATCGCGGCCTATCACGATTCCTGCTCGAGCCTGCGCGAGATGGGCGTGCGCGCCCAGCCGCGCGCGCTGCTTGCGACGGTCAAGGGGCTGAGCCTGCGCGAGTTGCCGGGACGCGACGCCTGCTGCGGCTTCGGCGGCACGTTCTGCGTCAAGTATCCCGAGATCTCGAACCACATGGTCGCCGACAAGTGCCGCGAGATCGCCGAGAGCGGCGCCGACACGGTGTTGGCCGGCGATCTCGGCTGCCTCATGAACATCGCCGGCAAGCTCTTGCGCGACGGCCGCGCGATCCGCGCCTATCACGTTGCCGAGGTATTGGCCGGGGTCGAAGCGGCCCCGCTCGGCCAGGTCAGGCCCGAAGCGGAGGAAGCGACGGCATGACCGAGATGTCGCCGCTGCACTTCAAGGAGAACGCGATTCGCGCGCTGGGCGACGCCGAGCTGCAGCGCGCACTCGGCAACATGCGCCAAGGGTTCATCGAGCGGCGCACCAAGGCCGCCGAGCGCCTGCCCGAATTCGACGCGCTGCGCGACAAGGCGAAGGAGATCAAGGACCATGTCCTTGCGCATTTGGACCTCTATCTCGAAGCGTTCGAGAGGAACTGCGTCGCCAGCGGCGGCACCGTGCATTGGGCCAAGGACGCCGCCCAGGCGCGCGACATCGTCTTGAACATCTGCCGCCTGGTCGGCGCCGAGACCGTGACCAAGGGCAAATCGATGGTGGGAGAGGAGATCGAGATCAATCCCTTCCTCGAGGCCAACGGCATCCGCCCGATCGAGACGGATCTGGGCGAATACATCATCCAGCTGCGCAACGAGCCCCCCTCCCACATCATCGCGCCGGCG
>DATBLL010000184.1:0-4800 GCA_036555425.1 Alphaproteobacteria bacterium
GGCCTCGAAGGATGGACCCAAGCGAAACGCTGCCACTGCGCGAGCGATTCGAACTAAATGCATCTTGCTCTAGCCGATTGAAATCGTGAGAGGGCCGCGACCCGTAGTTGGGCGCGCACGCAAAGCAGCATTGAGGGCGCCGGAACTCTGCGTCAGAAGATCGGGGATTCACAAATCAAAAGAGCAGCACCAACCGCCGCGCCCAAGCGCGCCGGTCACAACCCCAGTTTGGGGCAGTCTCGTTTAGAACATATCAAGAACATTGTCAACGCAATTCTATTCTAGTCCAGCGCGGGAACGAGCATCGCGGTGTCGCTCAGAAGCTCGCTCGCCTTGACCCACCACGCGGGATTGTTGGCGCGGAGTGCGGCCGTAGCCGCTGCTGCTTCCGCTTCGCGCGCAAACAGCGCGAAGCAGGTGGCGCCGCTGCCCGACATGCGCGCCAAGAGGCAGCCGGGCTGCGCTTCGAGCGCCGCGAGCATGACCTTGATCTCGGGCACGAGGCCGATGGCGGCGTCGGCGAGATCGTTGCGCCGCGCCGCGAGCGCTTCGGCGAGATCGCGCGCGTCGCGCGGCGCGGCTGGGAGCGGCGCCGGCTTCGAGAAGGGGCCGCTGCGCGCCTTGAACACCGACGGTGTCGGCAGCGGGACGAGCGGATTGACCAGCACCAGCGGCACGCGCGGCAGCGCCGGCGCGGGCGCGATCTTCTCGCCGATGCCGCCGACCTGCGCGGCCTTGCCCGCGAGGCACGCCGGAACGTCGGCGCCGAGCTTCAGCCCCAGCGCGGCGAGGGCGCCGGGCTTGGGCGTCACGCGCCAGAGCGCACCCGCCGCCGCCAGCGTGGCGGCCGCATCGGCCGAGCCGCCGCCGATCCCCGAAGCGACGGGGAGCCGCTTGATCAGGCGCAACGCGGCGTGCGGCCGCACGCCCGCGGCGTCGGCGAGCGCCCGCGCTGCGCGCAGCACGAGATTGTCGGCTTCGCCGCTCAAGGCGGCGGCGAAGGGCCCCTCGAGGCTCAGGGTCAGCGCCTCGGCCTTGCCGGCCGATACCGTGTCGTGCACGCCGGCGAAGGCGACGAGGCTGTCGAGGAGATGATAGCCGTCGGCGCGCCGGCCGACGACGTGGAGATAGAGATTGAGCTTGGCGGGCGCCGGGCGGTGAACGGTTTCGCGCGCCATCTCCCGGACTTCGACGATCAAGGCTTCGCGCCGGGCGCGGCAGGGAGGGCCGGAAGGCCCTTGTCCACCTTCTCCTTGAGCTTCGGCACGTCCTCGGGCTCGGGGTTGAGCGAGAGCGCGCGGTTCCATTGGAAGCGCGCCTCGGGGCGGCGGCCGACACGCCAATAGACGTCGCCCAGATGATCGTTGATGGCCGGGTCTTCGGGCGCGAGCTCGATCGCCTTCTCGAGGAATTCGAGCGCCTTCTCGAACTGGCCGAGCCGGTAATAGGCCCAGCCGACCGAATCGACGATGGCGCCGTCGTCGGGCTTCTGGCGCACCGCCTCGTCGAGCATGCGCTTGGCTTCGTCGAGATTCTCGCCGCGGTCGACCCAGGTGTAGGCCAGGTAATTGAGCACGTAGGGCTCGTTGGGCTTCAACTCGAGCGCCTTCTTGAAATCGGCCTCGGCGCGCGGCCAGTTCTTGGCGCGCTCGTTGGCGATGCCGCGCACATAGAGCAGATTCCAGTGGCGCTCCTCGAGCTTCGGGATGCGCACGAGCGCGCGGTCGTAGGCCTCGACCGCCTTGGCGAATTGCTTTTCCGAGCGGTAGAGGTTGCCGAGCAGCAGCAGCGCGTCCCAGCGCTCGCGGCGCTCGCCCGCCATCTCCTCGAACAGCTTGGCCGCCTCATCGGTTTTCTTGAGCTGCGCGAGGTTGGCGGCGGCGGCCCGGCGCGCCGACCAGGAGAGATCGGAGTCGCGTGGAATGCGGCGATAGAGCTCGACCGCCGCCTCGAACTGGTCGTCGCTCTCGAGCAGCCCGGCGATGAGGTTGAGCGTGTCGGGATCGTTGGGGCGGAGATAGTCGGCGAGCCGCGCATAGATGAGCGCCGGCAGCGTCGCGTTCTCCTGCTGGAGCGCGCCGGCGAGGTTCAGCAGCAGCTCGGCCATGCCTTCGGGCGCCTTGGCGACCAAGCGGCGCGGCGCCTTGCCTTCGACGAGCCTCTGGCGCGCGATGTCGGCGATGCTGCTGTCGGGGCTGGCGGCGAGGTATTTGTCCCAGAGCGCGATCGCATCCTGGCGGCGTCCGCCGCGCGCGAGAAAGCTCGCATAGGCCTGGGTCACGCGCAGCGGCGGTGTATCGACGCCGCCCGCGGCGGACTTGTAGGCGGCGTCGGCCAGCGCCGTGCGGCCGGCGGCGTCGTGCACGAGCGCCAGATGCAGCTCGAGGAACACGCGCAAGGCCTCGATGCCCGAGAGCGCGCGCAACGCCTCGACCGGCTTCACCGGATCGCCGAGCCCGAACTCGATCCAGGCGAGAAAGCCCGGCTTCAGCAGCCGGTTGGCGCCGGTTTCGGGCAGCACCTCGACGTGGCGCCGGGCGGCGGCGAAATCGCCCTTCTTGGCGGCCGCGGCGGCCAAGGTGAGATGCGCGATATTGGCGGTGTTGGCGTCGCGCACCAGGCTCTCGGCGAGACGCAGCGCTTGGTTCATGTCGCCGGCCGCAAGATGGGCCTGGAACGCGTGGCGGCGCAGCTCGGCATTGGCCGGATCGGCTTCGAGCGCGAAGGCGTAGTAGCGCGAAGCGGCCTGCATGTCGCGCTCGGCTGCGGCGATGCGGCCGGCGAGATAGGCGCCGAGACGCGAGAACGGCGCATCCTGCGCCTGCGCGGCGGCGGGCAGCCCCGCCGCGATTAGCAGGACCGGGAGGATACGGCGGGCGAAGCGGAGCGGCGATGTCACGGGCACGTTCCTCGTCACATGTTCGGGTAATTGGGTCCCCCGCCCCCCTCGGGCACGGCCCAGACGATGTTCTGCGTGGGATCCTTGATGTCGCAGGTTTTGCAGTGGACGCAATTCTGCGCATTGATCTGGAGCCGCGGATTGGCCCCGGAATCGTCGCGCACGATCTCGTAGACGCCGGCCGGGCAATAGCGCTGCTCGGGCGCCGCGTAGAGCTTCAAATTGTGCTCGACCGGAATCGTGGCGTCCTTGAGGCGGAGATGCGCGGGCTGGTTCTCCTCGTGGTTCGTGTTCGAGATGAACACGGAGGAGAGCTTGTCGAACGATATCTTTCCGTCGGGCTTCGGGTATTCGATCTTCTTGCAGTCCGCCGCCGGCTTCAGCGCCTCGTTGTCGGCATGGGCGTGCCTCAACGTCCAGGGCGCCTTGCCGCGGAACAGAATTTGATCGATGCCGGAATAGAGCGTGCCGCCCCAGAGGCCCCATTTGAACGAGGGCCGCACGTTGCGCGCGCGATGGAGCTCCTCTTTCACCCAGCTCCTGTCGAAGGCCGCGGGGTAGTCCGCGAGCGCGTCGTTCGCGCGGCCGGCGCCGAGCGCCGCGAACGCCGCTTCGGCCGCGAGCATGGCCGATTTCATCGCGGTGTGCGTGCCCTTGATCTTCGGCATGTTGAGCGTCCCCGCCTCGCAGCCGACGAGCACGCCGCCGGGAAACGCGAGCTGCGGCAGGCTTTGCACTCCGCCCTCGTTGAGCGCGCGCGCGCCATACGAAATGCGCCTGCCGCCTTCGAACGTCGGGCGGATCGCCGGATGGGTCTTGAAGCGCTGGAACTCGTCGTAAGGAGAGAGCCAGGGATTCGCGTAATCGAGGCCGATCACGAATCCGACCGCGACCTGATTGTTTTCGAGGTGATAGAGGAACGAGCCGCCATAGGTCTTGCGGTCGAGCGGCCAGCCCGCAGTGTGGACGACGAGGCCGGGCCTGTGCTTGGCGGGATCGATCTCCCAGAGCTCCTTCAAGCCGATGCCATAGGTCTGCCTCTGGTTGCCGGCGTCGAGCTTGAAGCGCTCGAACAGCATGCGGCCGAGCGAGCCGCGGCAGCCCTCGGCGAAGAACGTGTATTTCGCGCGCAGCTCCATGCCGGGCTGGAAGCCGTCGGTCTTCCGGCCGTCCTTGCCGATGCCCATGTCGCCGGTGGCGACGCCGCGCACGGCGCCCTTTTCGTCGTAGAGAATCTCGGCGGCGGCGAAGCCGGGATAGATCTCGACGCCGAGCTCCTCCGCCTGCTTGCCGAGCCAGCGGCAGAAATTGCCGAGGCTGATGATGTAATTGCCGCGGTTCTTCATCGCCGGCAGCAGAAACGCATGCGGCACCGAGAACGAGCCGCCGGCGGTCAGGAACATGAAGGTCTCGTCCGCGACCGGCGTGTCGAGCGGCGCGCCCTTCTCTTTCCAGTCGGGAACGAGCTCCTCGAGCGCGCGCGGCTCGAGCACCGCGCCCGAGAGGATGTGCGCGCCGACCTCAGAGCCTTTCTCGAGCACGCAGACCGCGACCTCGCGCCCCGCCGCCGCCGCTGCCAGCTGCTTCAGCCGGATCGCCGCGCTCAGGCCCGCGGGCCCGGCACCGACGATAACGACATCGAATTCCATGGCTTCGCGGTCGGTGCGCTCTCCGCTCATGGCAACGGCCTTAGGATTCGTGCGGCAGGCAATAAGGGGTCAGAACCCTTTTCGACAAACCCGGGCTCGCCTCGAGAACAACGGTGAAAATGAAAAGGGGGCTGACCCCTTTTTGCCGGCGAGTCGTCATTTGCGGCCGTTGCTATTACCTAGGTCTTGCGGCTGAGTCGATTTGGCGGGGTGAAAGCCGGGGACTTGGCTGCGTATAAAGGGGTCAGGCCT
>DATBLL010000230.1:0-8498 GCA_036555425.1 Alphaproteobacteria bacterium
TAGAAACGGATCGGGCGGGCGGGTGCGGGCATATCGGCCTCCAGGGGTTCTGGTGACGGGTTCGACCGAACCCCAACTTGATTATTGCTCTGGAGGTTGAGAACAGCGGAATCTCGAAATAGATTATTCCCTAAAGGGGAATAATCATGGACCGCCTCGACTCGATGCGGATCTTCGTGGCGGTGGCCGAGGCGGCGAGCTTCGCCGGCGCCGCGCGCCAACTCGGCCAATCGCCGCCGGCGGTGACGCGCGCGGTGGCGGCGCTCGAGGAGCGGATCGGCGCGCGGCTGTTTCACCGCACCACGCGCAGCGTGCGGCTCACCGACGTGGGCGCCCGCTATCTCGGCGACGCGAAGCGCATCCTCGCCGAGATCGAGGAGGCCGAGGGCTCGGCCGCCGGCGCCCACGCCGCACCGCGCGGCCAGCTCGGCGTCACCGCGTCGCTGATGTTCGGGCGCATGTATGTGGCGCCGATCCTGCTCGATTTCCTCGCGCGCTTCCCGGCGGTGACGGCGCGCATGATGCTGGCCGACCGCCTCGTCGATTTGATGGAGGAGGGCCTCGAAGTGGCGGTGCGCATCGCGCACCTCGAGGATTCGTCGCTGACCGCGGTGCGCGTCGGCGCGGTGCGCCGCGTCATCTGCGCGTCGCCCGCCTACCTGGCCGCGCACGGCCGGCCGCGCACGCCCGCCGATCTCGCCGGCGCCCCGATGGTCACCTTCGCCAACGGGCCGGTGCCCGATCCCTGGATCTTCGTCCGCGACGGCCAGCGCGCGACCTTCGCGCCTACGGCGCAGCTCATCGCCAACAGCAACGAGGTCACGGTCGCGGCGGCGGAAGCGGGGCGCGGCTACGTGCGCGCGCTCTCGTATCAGATCGCACCCCAGCTCCGCGCCGGCACGCTCGAGATCGTGCTCGGCGACTACGAAGAGCCGCCGCTGCCGATCCACGTCGTCCACATCGCCGGCCGGCGCGCCAGCGCGCGCGTGCGCGCGTTCGTCGATTTCGCCGTGGAGCGGCTGAGGAAGGAATTGGCGCCGGGCTGAACATCGGCGGATGCGCTGGCGCCCCCAAGGGGATTCGAACCCCTGTTACCGACGTGAGAGGCCGGCGTCCTGGGCCACTAGACGATGGGGGCGTGGCGCGGAACGCTTGATCTAGCCCGTGCACCCCGGCGGCGCAAGGGCGGCGGTCGCGGCAAGCGCCGCGTATGGCGCGTGTCGTACGCGGCATGAAGGTCTCGCCACGAAGGCACGAAGGCACGAAGATCGCGAAGAAGACAAAGGCGCCGCAGGCGCGCTAATCCGACTTTCTTCGTGCCCTTCGTGTCTTCGTGGTGAAGCCTCGATGACGAAGCGGCCGCCGTCAGCACACGTTCCTGTGCTGGCCCTTGGGCAGGCGCTCGCGCAGGACGATGCGGTGCTTGGCCTTGCCGTGGGTCACGAGCCAGCGCACCTGCGCGGTCGAGAGCATGAATTCCTGATTGCAGAAAACCTTGCGCTGCGAATAGGTCTTCTGCAGGCCGGCGTTGAGGTGCTTGTACTCCTCGGCCGAATAGACGCGCACCTTGCTGGCGAAGCCCTTGAGCCGGGCGGGCGCGCCGCTGTCGGTCACCGCCCAGAGATCGGTCACGGCCCCGGCCGGCTCGGCGGAAGCCACGGCGATGGCGGTGGCGGCGATGAGGATGGCGAGGAGCTTTATCATTCGTCTTCTCGTTGGCGGCGCTTCAGGGGACACACTTATGGAGAGGATGCAGGCGAGGATATGCCGCAGTTGGGTTAATTCATGGCAAATGTGCCGGAGGTTTGGAACGGCGCCCATTGGCCGATCGGATTATGGCGAGCACGGCAAGCCGTCAGCTCGAAGGCGGGGCGCAGCTTTGCGCAAGGTCGGCCCGTGCCGGCCGCGCCCGGAGCTCCATCGCGCCGCGCGTGCCGCTGCCGCGCGTGGTCCAGACAAGGCGCATCGAATGCAGGTCGGGCGCAAGCTCGCCCACATGCGAGCCATCGGTGACGTAGTCGGACATCGGCACGTCCACCGATTCGAACATTTCGATCCGCCGCGTCGCGGGATCGATCACGGCGCGGATGTCGAACGGCACGACGCGGTGCGAGCGCACCAGGCCGGGGCCGCTGGCTTCGAGCATGCCGTCGGCGCGGCGCTCGATCCGGTGGAAGGCGATCGTGACGTGCTGGTCGATATCGCTGCCGTCCCACCGGAAGGTGCCGCACCAGGCGCGCGGCAGCCGCTCGCGGAATTCCTGGCCGGTCGCCGCGGCGGGGGGCTCGGCGGCCGCCAGGGCGGGCAGCATGGCGACGGCGAGAACGGCAAAGGCATGACGAAGGCGCATGGTGCGGCTCGAGGGCTGCACCTTCATACGACGCCGGCATGACGGATTTCCCTGCGCTCCGACGCGACGGCGGTTGTCAGAACCGCGGCAGGAACGACATCGGGCGCTTGGGCTTGCGCCCGCTGCTGGCGGCGCGCGCCGCTGCGACGAAGCGGTCGACGTCGGCCGGGTCGGTGCTGAACGCGGTGACCAGGCGCGCCGTGTGCCAATGCGCGTTGCCCCAGTGATAGAAGGTGAAGCCGGCCTTCTCCAGCGCGCGCACAATCGGCACCGGGATGTTGGCGAAGGCGAGATTGGCGCGCGGCATGTGATGCAGCTCGATATCGGGCACGCGCGCGAGCCCGTTGGCGAGCCGGCGCATCATCGCGTTGGAATGGCGCGCGAGCTCGAGCCAGAGGCCCTTGTTGATGTAGGCGTCGAGCTGCGCCGAGAGGAAGCGCATCTTCGAAAATGTGTGGCCGGCGCGCTGGCGGCGGTAGAGGAACGAAGCGGCGCGCGCCTTGTCGAAGACCACCACGGCCTCGGCGCCGAAGCAGCCGTTCTTGGTGCCGCCGAAGGAGAGGAGATCGACGCCGGCGCGCCAGGTGATATCCGCGGGCCGGCAGCCGAGCGCCGCCACGGCGTTGGCGAAGCGCGCGCCGTCCATATGCACCGCGAGCTTGTGGCGCTTCGCGACCTTGGCCAGGCGCGCGATTTCGCCCGGCGAATAGATGTGCCCCATCTCGCTGATCTGCGTGATGCTGACGGCGGCGGGCTGCACCGAATGCGTATTGCTCGGCCGGTGCTGCGCGATCGCCTTGGCGAGCTCGGGCGCCAGGAGCTTTCCCTCCACGCCGGGCAGCGGGATCGGCCGCGCCCCGCCGGTGAACATCTCCGTGGCGGTCACCTCGTCGCCGTAGATGTGCGAGCTTTCGAGCGCGAACACGCCGCCATAGGTCGGCAGCACGAGCGAGAGGCCGAGCACGTTGGCCGCGGTGCCAGTCGCGACCGGGAACACCGCGACCTCGCGCTCGAACAGGCGCGAGAATTTCGCCGCGAGCCCGCGCGTGATCGAATCGGCGCCGTAGGGCATGGCGTGCGCGGCCGAATTGGCGCGCGCAAGCGCGGCCGCGATCTCCGGCGCGGCGCCGGTCGTGTTGTCCGAGGCGAAATTCACTTCGTTTCCCCCGTATCGATCGCGATTTTCAAAATCCGGCCCTCGCCCGAAAGCGGAATGACATAGACCCATTCGCCCTGGCCGGGAATCAAAAGATGCAGCGCCAGCGTGCGGTCCGAGACGCTCATCGACTTCACCTGGGCCTGCGGCACGCCGAGCTTGATCGTGGCGGCCTTGGCGAGATCCGGCGCCTCGCCGCCGCGGAAGGCCTGCTGCGTCTTGCTGACGACGCCGTAGACGACGGCGCCCAGGCCCAGCAGGATGAGGATGCCCATCACGATCACGCCGGTCTTGAGCAGCGCTGCGCCGGCGGGCTTTCCTGGTGGGTTCATCGCGGGCTCGGGGCGTGGCGGACAGCGGCGGAAAAATCGAAACGGCGGAGCGGCAATTCCAGGTCGAGGCCGGCGTGGGCGATGCGGGGCGGCGGCTCGACCAGCTTCTCGCCGCGGCGCTGCCGGCGCTGTCGCGCTCGCGCCTGAAGGCGTTGATCCTGGAAGGGCGCGTCGCGCGCGGCGGCGCTGTCATATCCGAGCCCTCGCGGAGGGTCAAACCGGGCGAGCGCTTCGTGGTGAGCGTGCCGCCCGCGGCGCCGGCGGAACCGCGCGCGCAGGCGATGCCGCTCGCGATCCTGTTCGAGGACGCGCATCTCATCGTGATCGTGAAGCCGGCGGGACTGACCGTGCATCCCGCGCCGGGCAACCCCGACAAGACGCTCGTCAACGCGCTGATCGCCCATTGCGGCGCCTCGCTCTCGGGCATCGGCGGCGTGGCGCGGCCCGGCATCGTGCACCGGCTCGACAAGGACACGAGCGGCGTCATGGTCGTCGCCAAGACCGACGCCGCGCACGCGTCGCTCACCACGCAGTTCCAGAGCCGCAGCATCGAGCGCTCGTATCTGGCGCTGGTTTGGGGCGTGCCGCGGCCGGCTTCGGGCCGCATCGAGGGCGCGATCGGCCGGAGCCCGCGCGACCGCAAGAAGATGGCCGTGCTCCGCCGCGGCGGCAAAGCGGCGGCGACGCGCTATCGCGTGCTGCGGAAATTCGGCGCCCTCGCCAGCCTGGTCGAATGCCGCCTCGAAACCGGGCGCACGCATCAGATCCGCGTCCACATGGCCCATATCGGCCACCCGGTGGTCGGCGATCCGGTGTACGGTCGGGCGCGACGCCGGGCCGCGCCGGATTTCCCGCCGTCGCTTCGTAAGACGGTCGATGGTTTCAAGCGCCAGGCGCTGCACGCCGCGGTGCTCGCCTTCGACCACCCGGCGAGCGGCGCGCGGCTCCGCTTCGAGGCCCCGGCGCCGGCCGATTTCTCCAATCTTCTCAATAGTTTGGAACAAATCGAAAAAGCGCCGTAATTGGCTGATCGGGTGGAGGCGTTGATTGAAATCAAGCACGCGCGAACCCATATCGGTTAGCGTACGCGCGCCACGGGGCCTTAAAGGACCGGGCGCCGCGGGACACGAAAGAGGGAAACATGACGACGACTGCACTTGCGGCGCCGCTCCCGGCCATTCCGGCCATCGGGGGTGGCGGCAATCTCTCCTCCTATTTGGCGGAGATCCGCAAATTTCCGATGCTCCAGCCGAATGAGGAGTTCATGCTCGCCAAGCGCTGGCGCGAGCATGGCGACCTCGCGGCCGCCCACAAGCTGGTCACCTCGCACCTCCGCCTCGTGGCGAAGATCGCCATGGGCTACCGCGGCTACGGCCTGCCGGTGGCCGAGCTCATCTCCGAAGGCAATGTCGGGATGATGCAGGCGGTGAAGCGCTTCGACCCCGACAGGGGCTTCCGCCTCGCCACCTACGCGATGTGGTGGATTCGCGCCTCGATCCAGGAATACATCCTGCATTCCTGGTCGCTGGTGAAGCTCGGCACCACGGCGGCGCAGAAGAAGCTGTTCTTCAATCTGCGCAAGCTCAAGGCGAAGCTGCGCCACGTCGAGGAGGGCGACCTCCCGCCGGAGAAGGTCAAGCACATCTCGAAGCAGCTCAACGTCACCGAAGACGAGGTGGTGCAGATGAACCGCCGCCTCGCCGCGCCCGACCATTCGCTGAACGCGCCGCTGCGCGCCGACGGCGACATGGAGTGGCAGGATTGGCTCGTCGACGAGCGTCCGGATCCCGAAGCGATCACGGCCGACGCCGAGCAGACCAAAGTCCGCCGCCAGCTCCTGGAAGAAGCGATGAAGGGCCTCTCCAAGCGCGAGCGCCACATCCTCGCCGAGCGCCGCCTCAAGGACGAGCCGCTGACGCTCGAGGATCTTTCGCAGCAATTCGGCATCAGCCGCGAGCGCGTGCGCCAGATCGAGGTGCGCGCGTTCGAGAAGCTGCAGAAGGCGATCAAGCAGAAGGTCGTCGAGCAGAGGATCGACGCGTCGTAAGCGACTCCGCCCTGCGCTATTCCGGGTCCGCGAGAGCCTGCCGGATCTCGCGGTGCCCCGGCGCCGCGTGGAAGAAGCCGTTGGCGAAGGCGCGCCCGGGCAGCAAGTCTCGCAGCCGGGCCTGCGCCGCGTCCAGCTCGATCTCGCCGGCGGCGAGTCTGTGGAACACCGTGGCCACGCCGACCATGTCGCAATCGTGCGGCGCGAGGCGCAAGCGCCCGATGCCCATCGCCATGATCGCCCCGACCTCGCCGGCGATATTCGCATAGGCGTGCGATAGGGTCTGCGTGCCGTTCACCGCCAGAAAAGCGCGGCCCTCGACGGTATCGACGGCGAGCCCATCGGGGTCGTTGCCGCAGACATAGCGGCATCCATCCTTGTGCAGGCCGTGCGCACGGGCGTGGAAGCAGCGCGCGGAGATGGCGAGGGGCACGCGCCCGAACGCGAGGACTTCGAGCTCGACCGGGTCCGGGGCGGCGGCGAGCGCCGCCAGCGAGGCGGCCGGCAGCTCCGCCGGCAAGCACACGCGTACCGCACCGCGCGCGGCAAGAAAAGCCAGCGCGTGCTCGTTGTAGACATTTACCATGGGTCCGATCATGTGGGGGCGTCCGGCGAGAAGCTGGACGACGCCGAGATCGTTGGCCTCGATCAGGCGGTCGGTTCCGGCGACGAGCTCGCGGATCATGGCGGCGTCGCGCTCGCCCCCGATCAGCGCCAAGGTCGAGACGACGACCTCTTTCCCCGAACGTTCCAGCCGTTCGACGACGTCGGGCAGATACGGCGCCACGAAGGGCGCGCGCTTGGCGCACACGACCTCGCCGACATGGACGCAGTCGACCGGTGCCTCGTCGGCCACGCGGAAGTGGAAGTCGCGCCACTTTTCCGGAGGCCAGTTGAACTGGACCGGTCCGAGGACGAGCGCCGGCCTCATCGCCAGCCGCGCCGATAGGCGCCCTCGGTCTCCGCCCCGCCTTCAGCGAGCGCCCGCAGCTCGCGCGCCTGCTGCCCCGTGTCGCCGCCGCGTTCGAGCGCATCGAGCATTTGGCGAAAGTTGCGCACCACGGCCGCGACGTATGCGCGCCCGCGCTGTCGGCCCTCGATCTTGATTGCGTGCACGCCCGCCCGCGCCAGTTCCGGCAGCATCTCGGCCGCATTCAGGCTGACCGGCGCTTCGAATAGATGCAGCGTGCGCCCGAGCGCGGCAAAGCGGCCCTTGCAGATCGTGGGATATCCGGCCAACGCGCCGGCGGGAACGGAGTCCACCGCGAATTCGCCGACGCGGACCACCAGCTCGGCGGCACGCGTCTCGTATCGCACATGGCTTGCCGGCGAGCAGGCGCCGAAGAGATTCGGGGATTTGCCCGTCGCATAGGACGAGATGGCGCAGCGGCCTTCGGCCATCGGGCACATGCCGCCGAAGGCGAAGACTTCGGTTTCGATCCCGGATTCGCGGTTCAGCGCGGCGATCTCCGCGACGGTGAGCACGCGCGGCAGCACGACCCGGCGCACGCCGAAGGCGCGGACATAGAACGCGATCGCCTCGGCGTGCGAGGCGCCGGCCTGGACCGAGAGATGAAGCCGGAGCGTCGGGTGCGCGCCGGTGGCATAGTCGAGCAGTCCGATATCGGCCAGGATCACGGCGTCGGCGCCGAGCTCGGCGGCCGTGTCGATGGCGCGCTGCCAGGCTTCGGCGGCACCGGCGCGCGCGAAGGTATTGACCGCGACATACACCTTGGCGCCGCGCGCATGGGCGTAGCCGATCCCCGCCGCAAGCTCGGAGGCGTTGAAGTTGAGTCCGGGGAAATTTCGCGCGTTCGTCTCGTCGCGAAAGCCGCAATAGACGGCGTCCGCGCCCGCATCGACGGCGGCCTTGAGCGCGGCCGGCGTGCCCGCAGGGCAAACGAGCTGCATGCGGGCGAGGGCGCTCATCGCCCGGCCCGCTCTCGGGGCCCCGCGGACTCGCGGCCGGCGATCATCGCCCAACCGGCTGCGCCGATTTCCACGAGCGCCCGCAACGGCGAGGCAAGCGGGCGCAGCGGCGGGAACACGTCGCCGACAAGGTCGATTTCGGCGCCGTCGAGCGCATTGCGCAGCAGGAGAACGGCCTCCGTCTCGCCGTCGATGCGGATCCGGCGCTGAAAGAACAGGGCGTCGCCGTCGGCGCGCCCTTCGGCAAGATCCAGCAATGCCGAAAGATCTCCGCCCACCCGTGCGACCGCCTGCGACGGCGAGTTCCCGTCAACGAGGGATAGGCCGAGGCCCGCCACGCCGACCTCGATGGCGAGCGCGTCGGGGAATTCATCCACCTCGACCAAGACGCAACGGCCCGCCAACGGCCCCAAGCGCTCGAGCAAGCCGGAATGTGTAGCTAGCTCGTCAAGTTGTCCGGTTTTCGTAGCGGGTCACTTGTCCGCTTCTTTCTGTTGAGTCCATGTTTTGATTCTTTCTTTGGTTGTGGTGGGGCCTGTGGATATGTGGGCGACGCTCTGGCGTCGTCCACATATCCACAGGCCGGGGCCCCACGCGATTTTGGCCGGGCAGCGGGGCGCCGGCGCGGTCGTAGCGGGCGATGCAGCGCGGGCCGTGGAAGAGGGCGAGCGTGCCGTCGGCGTA
>DATBLL010000265.1:0-15646 GCA_036555425.1 Alphaproteobacteria bacterium
GAACGCCGTCGCGTCAGCGACTCCAATTCCTGTTGCTCGTCCACCGACAGCACAATGACCGACGCCTTGCCTTTCGCCATTCTGACCTCCTGAACCGCAAGGCCAGAATGCAGCGAATTTCTCGATCAGGACACTAGTTGAGCTTGATCAGCGGTTCAAAACTCGCGCCCCGCGCGGCCGGCGCATAAAGGCCGTTGCTGACGCCAAGCAGGAACGCGGGATAGGTCTCGCCGCGCTTGAGCACCGGCAGCGGCCGCGGCCCAACCATCGACGGCTCGGCGCGCGTCGTCGTGTAGTGGATGCGGATCGTGTCGCCGGGCTTCAGGCCCGAGGCCGAGCGCTCGACCTCTTCCACCGTGGCCTCGGCCTCGATTCGCGTGTGGATCAGCATGCCGTCGCCGGAACGATGGCGCTCGCTCGTCATGACCGGCTTCACGGCGCCGACGCGGATCGTGAGCACCTCGGGCGCCTTGTCCTGCCACTCGCGGTAATATTTGGGCTCGATCTCCGCCAGCGACGGCGTCGAGGGCGCGAAGACCATGCCGAGCGCCGCCGCCACGGCAAACGCGCCCACGCTGCGTCCGGCGCAGAGAAAAGGCGTGCACTTCATCGCGGTCCATCCTTTCGGCGGCAAGCATAGCGCCGCCGGCGAACGGGACCAATGCGCGAATCAGCGCCGCTGGGCGAAGCGCCGGCCCACCAGTGCCGACGCAATATTGATCTTCTGGATGTCGATGGTGCCGCCCGCGATCCCCCAGCCCCAGGCGTCGCGCAGGCGCTGCTCCATGCGGAAGGCCTTGGAATAGCCATAGGCGCCCAAGAGCTGAAGTGCGTCGCCCGCGACCTCGCGCGTCATCTCGTTGGCGAAGCATTTGGCCAAGCTCGAATCGAGCACCGAGGGCAACCCGTCCGCGGCGTTCTGCGCCGCGCGCCAGATGAGCAGCCGCGCCGCCTCCACATTCATCGCCATCTCGGCCAGCTTCAGCTGCACGGCCTGGAATTCGACGATCGGCTTGCCGAACTGCTTGCGTTCCTGGGTGTAGGCGAGCGCGTCTTCGAGCGCGGCGGCGGCGATGGCGAGCGCCATGGTGGCGTTGCCGCAGCGCTCGAGGTCGAACGCCTCCATCAGCTTCGCAAAGCCGCCCGCCGGCGCGATGAGATTGTCGAGCGGCAGGCGCACCCCATCGAAATAGATGTCGGCCGAAGGAATGCCGCGGAAGCCCATGAGCTGCTCCGGCTTGCCGAACGAGACGCCCTTCATGTCCTTCTCGACATAGACCGCACCGATGCCCTTGGCGCCCGGCGCATCGGCGAGCCGGCAGTAGACGACGTAGCCGTCGGAATGGCCGCCGCCGCTCGACCAGCGCTTCTGGCCGTTGAGCAGGATGTGGTCCCCTTCGATCACGGCGCGCGTCCTTAGATCGGTGAGCGCCGAGCCCGCCTCGGGCTCCGACATCGCCACCGCCACCACGATGTCGCCGCGGGCGGCAGCGGGCAGCACGCGGCGCTTCAGCGCTTCGCTGCCGAAATGCTCGATCGCGCGCATCGGCCCGACGCAGCACTCGAAGATCGGGAACGCCACGGCCGGCGAGACCTTGGCGAACTCCTCGAGCACGAGCAGCGCCTCGAGATGGCCGAGCCCGAGGCCGCCGTAAGCCTCGGGCAGATTTACCGCGAGGAAGCCGAGCTCGGCGTATTTGCGGCGCCACGCGGCGGGGAGCGGCTCGTTCTTTTCTTCGAGCTCGGCGGCGACGGCTGGCAGCTCCTTGCGCGCGAAGCGGCGCGCAGCCTCGCGCAGCGCCTCCTGCTCGGGGCTCAGGCGAAAATCCATGCGAAGATCAGCCGCGCAGGCGGAAGCGCTGGATCTTGCCCGTCGCCGTCTTCGGCAGCTCGGCGGGGAAATCGATCCAGCGCGGCACCTTGACGCCGGGGAGCTGCTTTCTCACGTGCTCCTTGAGTTCGGCTTCGAGCTTGGCCTTGTCGGGGTGTGCTCCGGAATCGCGTAGCACGACATAGGCCTTGGGCTTGATGAGCTGCTCCTCGTCGGGGTGGCCGACCACCGCGGCCTCGGCCACCGCGGAGTGCGAGACGAGCGCACCCTCGACCTCCGCGGGCGAGACCCAGATCGCGCCGACGCGCAGCATGTCGTCGGAGCGGCCGACCATGAAGAGATTGCCGTGCTCGTCCTCGCGCACTTTGTCGCCGGTTAGGACGCCGCCGCGGCCCATCACGGCCTTGGTCTTCTCGGGTTTGTTCCAATACATCGCGGCCGCCGAGGGACCATAGACGTGAAGATTGCCGATCTCGCCGCGCTTCACCGGCCTGCCGTCGTCGTCAAGGATCTCGTGGCGGTAGCCATCGACGATGCGCCCGCAGCTTCCCGGCACCGGATGGCCCGGGCGGTTCATGATGAAGAGATGCGTCATCTCGGTGGTGCCGACGCCGTCGAGGCATTCGACGCCGGTATAGTCCTTCCAGCGGTGCATGAGCGCGGGCGGCAGGATCTCGCCGGCCGAGAGCACGAAGCGCATGCGGCGGCAGGCCTTCCTCGCCTTCTCCTGGCCGATCTCCTTCTCGGCGACCTGCAGCATGCCGGCAAAGAGCGTCGGCACCGCCATGCACATGGTGGGCTCGTGCGCGATCCACTGCTCCCAGACGCGTTTCGGCGTGATCGGCGAGGCGCTCACCAGGGTCGCGGCGGCGGCGCGAAGAGAGAAATAGATCTGCCCGCCAAGTCCGAACGCAAAGAACATCTTGGGCGGGCACGAAATCACGTCGTCGCGGTTGATGCCGAGCGCGCCGATGCCGCCGAGCTCGCACGCCCAATAGAGATGATCGTGCGTGTGCACGACGCCCTTGGGGTCGCCGGTCGAGCCCGAGCTGTAGAGCCAGAAGGCCATCTCGTCGGGCTTCCTCGGCAGCGTGTCGAGCGATTTGGGCTGCGCGTCTACCCCCGGCTCGAACGCTTCGTAGCCCTTGGCCGCGCCGCCCAGCATGCCGAAGAAGCGCGCGTGCTTGGTCTGCGGCCGGACCTCGTCGATGGTCTTGGCGAGGCTGGCATCGACGAAGGCCGCCTTGGCCTCGCTGTCGTTCAGGTAATAGAGGTAGTCGCGCGGGCGGAGATAGGTGTTGAGCGGCAGCGGGATGACGCCGATCTTGAGCGCGCCCAGGAACAGCGCGCCGAAGTCGCGCCCGTCCATGACGCTCATCATCATGCGGTCGCCGGGCTTCAAACCGATCGCGCGGAGATAGTACCCGGTCTGGCAGGCGCGCTCGTAGAGCTCGCGGAAGGTGACCTTCACGCGCCCGTCGTCGATGAGCATAAACGGGCGGTTCGCGTTTTCGGGCCTGAGCGCGTGCTCGAACAGGTAGTCGACGACGTTGCCCTTCAAGCCCGGGCGCACGGCGCCCTTGGTTGCCGCGATGGCCATTGCAGTCCTCTCCCTCGTCCGCGCTCCAGCATGTGCTTCGGCCGGTAGCGCTTCAAGCGCCAATTTGTTTTACGTTCACGTAAAATACTGTGCAAGCGCCGCTCACTCCGCCGCCTTCGCGCGTGGGCGGTGGCTTTGCGGCTTGGCGGCCTTCCTGAGATCGGCGATCTCGGCGCGGTCGCGCGGCATCAGGCGATAGGCCTGCTCCTTGCCGGACTCGTATTGCTTCGGCCAGCGCTGGGGCGCGTAGCCGTAATAGGCCGCGGCCTGCAGCGTGAAATGCGGATTCGCGAGATGCGGCCGCGCGAGGCAGACGAGATCGGCGCGCCCCGCCGCCACGATCGTGTTGACCTGGTCCCAACTCGTGATGTTGCCGACCGCGAGCGTCGCGATGCCGGCCTCGTTGCGGATCTGCTCGGCGAACGGCGTCTGGAACATGCGGCCGTAGACGGGCTTGGCCTCGGCCGTGGTTTGGCCGGCGGAGACGTCGATGGCGTCGCAGCCATGGGCCTTCAGCATGCGCGCGATCTCGACCGCGTCCTCGGGCGTGATCCCGGCCTTGCCCACCCAGTCGGTGGCGGAGAGGCGCACCGACATCGGTTTCTGCTTCGGCCACACCGCGCGCACCGCGTCGAACACTTCGAGGGGGTAACGCATCCGGTTCGCGAGGCTGCCGCCATACTCGTCGGTGCGCTGGTTCGAGACCGGCGTGATGAAGTTCGAGAAGAGATAGCCGTGCGCCATATGCAGCTCGAGGAGATCGGCGCCGGCCTGGTCGGCCATGCGCGCCGCGGCCACGAACTCGTCGCGCACCCGGATCATGTCTTCGCGCGTCATCGCGCGCGGCGTCTGCATGAAGGGATAGTGCTTGATCGGTGAGGGGCCGATCACCTCCCAATTGCCGGCCTCGAGCGGCCGGTCCATGCCCTCCCAGGCGACCTTGGTCGAGCCCTTGCGCCCGCAATGGCCGAGCTGGATCGCGAATTTCGCGTCGGAGTGGGCGTGGACGTAGTCGATGATGCGCTTCCAGGCCGCCACGTGCTCCGGTTTGTAGAGGCCGCCGCAGCCGGGCGTGATGCGGCCCTCGCGCGAAACGCAGGTCATCTCCGAGAAAATGAGGCCCGCGCCGCCATGCGCGAGTGCCCCGAAATGCACGAAGTGGAAATCGCCGACGGTGCCGTCTTCGGCCGAATACATGTCCATCGGCGAGACGACGACGCGGTTGGCCAGCGTCATGTCGCGCAGGCGCAACGGCGTGAACATCGGCGGCGGATCGCCTTCGAGGTTGAAGCCCTTGGCGCGCACCGTGTCCGCGAACCAGCGGTCGACGCTCTCGACGAAGCGGGCGTCGCGGGCGCGCAAGTTGTCGTAGGTGATCTGCTTCGAGCGCGTCAGCATCGAGAAGGTGGCCTGCCAGGCCGGCATGTCCCAATAGCGCTTCGGGTTCTCGGTCCAGATCACCGAGACGTCGGCCGCGTGCTGCGTCCTCTCGACTTCCTCGCGCCTCTGCGTCTCGAAGCGCGCGAGCGCGGAGGGAACGTCCGGCGCGGCGCCGAGCGCGTCTGCCAGCGCGATCGCATCCTCCATCGCGAGCTTGGTGCCGGAGCCGATCGAATAATGGGCCGTGTGCAGCGCGTCGCCGATGAGCACGATGTTTTCGTGATGCCAGCGCCCGCAGCGGATTGTGGGGAAGGTGCGCCAGACCGACTTGTTGGCGACCAACTTGTGGCCGCCGAGATAATCCCCCCAGAGATTTTCCATGTAGGCGAGAATCTCGGGCTCGGAAAGATGCTCGACTTCGCCCCTGGCGCTGGCCCAGGTGTCCTCGGGCGCCTCCACGATCCAGGTCGCGAGCTTCTCGTTGTACTGATATTCGCCGAGCACCCAGACGCCGTGCTTGTTCTCGGCGAAATGGAACGTGAAGGCGGGGCAGGGCTTGGTCGAGCCGAGCCAGATGAATTTGTTGCGCCGCCACTCGATCTCGGGACAAAAGACGTGCTTGAAGGTCTCGCGCACGCGGCTGTTGACGCCGTCGGCGCCCACCACGAGATCGGCGCCGCGCGCCAGCGCCGCCACGTCCTCGACCTCGGTCTGGAACTTGAGCTCGACGCCGAGCGCGGCCGCGCGCGCATGCAGAATCTTCAGCAGCTCGACGCGCCCGCAGCCGCAGAAGCCGTGGCCGGTCGTGCGGATCACCTCGCCCTTCCAGCGGAAATCGATGTCGTCCCAGTAAGCGAAGCTCCGCGTGATCGCGTCGTAGCTCTCGGGATCGTGCGAGAGGAAGTTGCCCAGCGTCTCGTCGGAGAAGACGACGCCGAAGCCGAAGGTGTCGTCGGGCCGGTTGCGCTCGTAGACGGTGACCCGCGCCTCCGGCCGCGCCTTCTTGATCAGGATGGCGAAATAGAGCCCGCCCGGCCCGCCGCCGATGACGACGATGTTCATGCCCAGGTCTCCGCGCCTTCCAGCGATCGGCCCGGCGGCAGCGCCGCCCACGCCGCAAATTAGTTTAAGTCTAAAATATTCAGACTTAAAATATCAAGCCCTCTCATCGGGGGCCGTGCGCGCCGGCCGCGGGCGCGATCGGCTAGGGGCGCGGCGCCTCGGCTTGCGCCGCGCCTTCGATCCGCGGCTGCGGCTTGCCCCAGCGCCGGATGCGCCGGCGCAGCGGCAACTCGACATAGAGGTAGGAGAGCGCGGATAGGCCGAGCACGATCGCGAAATAGAGCGCGAAATCGGGAATGCTGCCGAGGTCGATGTCGAACTCGCGCGGCCCGTACCATTCCCAATAGAAGCCGATCGGCTGGTGCAGCGCGTAGATCGAGTAGCTGATGTTGCCGAGGAAGACGAGCGGGCGCAGCGAGAGCGCGCGATAGGCGAAGTGTCCCGGCTGGGCGGCGCCGAGGATCAAGAGCCCGAAGAAGACCCCGAGCACGGCGTTGGAGCGGATGCGCGCGGGCAGATCCTCGAGATCCCAGAAGATGATCATGAGTCCGACGGCGCCCGCCGCGAACATCCAGCCGGCCAAGGCGGGCGGTGGCCTCGGCCCCTCGAGATGCAGCCGTCCCAGTGCCACGCCGAGGATGAACTGCGGCAGATGGAACAGCGGGAAGAACTGGGCGAAATTCCAGCCGTCCGGGCCTTCCTCGCCGATGGGCGCCATCACCACGACGCGGAAGATCGCAACGGCGACGACGAGCAGATAGGCGGCGGCGGCGAAGGTGGTGCTGGGGACGAAACGCGCGGCCCAGAGGATCAGCGGGAAGGCGAGGTAGAGGAACCACTCGACCGAGACCGACCAGGCCGGCGGGTTCCATTCCAGGGCCGCGGGCGGCCACCAGGATTGGAGCCAGGCGACAACCAGCGTTCCGTGCAGCCAGAAATTGCGCGGGTCCGCCTCGTCGAAGAAGAAATAGGCGGCGAGGAAGAAGGGCAGCGCGACCAGGAGGGAGAAGTAATAGGCCGGCGCGAGGCGTGCGAAGCGCGCCGCGAAGAAGGCGCGAAGATTGAGCCGGGAGCGCTCTCCCTCGCCGCCGAGGTAGATGTAGCCGAGCACGAAACCCGAGAGCACGAAGAAGAAGGTGACCGCGTCGTAGCCCGTCTCCAGCCAGTTCTGAAGGAAATCGGGCATGCGCGTGAAGCGCTCGGGGTCGTAGTGGAACGCCACGACGACGGCGGCGGCGAAAAAACGAAGCGAGGTGAGGGGAGGGATGTCGGGGCGGTCGGCCGAGTGGCTCATCGTGCACGCCTGGTCGTGGCTCCGGCTTCGGCTGGCAAGCTACGCGGCTCCGCGCGAGGGCGACAGGCCCAACCGTGCGGCAATAACGATCCGGCCGGGAATTATGTGCAATTCCACCGGGGCAGGGCGGCAATTTCAGCCTCCGCCCGATGGGTGCGTGCGCTTGCGGCTCCGCGGCCCGCCGAACAGGCCGAGCGAGACGAGGCGCGTGAATTCCGCAGCGACGCGGTCGAGGCCGAATTCCGCCGCCGCCCGCGACCAGCGCGCGACCGTGTTGCACATGCCGAGGATCGCCAGCGCGGTCAGTTGCGGGTCGAGCGCCTTGGCGATGGCGCCGCTCCGCTGGCCCTCCTCGATGAGGGCGCGCCACAGCGCCTCGTAGGCGTGCGATTGCGCATCGAGCGGCCGGCGCGCCGATTTCGGCAGTTCCCGGCGCTGGAAGAGAAAGGCGTGCACGTAGAAGCGCTGCTCCAGCATCGGCTCGAGATGCGCGCGGATCGCGCGGCGCACCTTCTCCTCGCTCGGCAGCGGCGCCGCATAGATGGCGCCGAGCCGCTCGACGAAGGCGGTGATGCCGGCGCGGCAGATCGCCTCGAGAATCGCGGTCTTCGAGGGGAAGTAATAGTAGATCGCGGCCTGGCGCACGCCGAGGCGGGCCGCGATGTCGCGCATGCTGGCGCCGTGGAATCCGCGCTCGGCGAAGACGCCGGCCGCGGTTTTCAGAATCTCTTCGCGCCGGCGCGCGTGCCGCGTCGAAGGGCGCCCCGGCCCGCGCTTCGCGCGTGTGTGATCGGCCATGGCGCGATCCTAGGCGCTGCGTGGCGCGTTGGCCAACCGCGCGCCCTTGTCATTATTTGAACGATCGTTAAAATAATTATTGCGCCGGGGCCAGGGCCCCGCCGCGGGAGGAATGCGGATGGCCGCGCCGGCACCGAACCGCCTGACGCTCGAGAACCAGCCCGTGAATGAAGGGCCGTTCCGCCTCAAGGGCGCGCATCGCCGACCCGACGACGCGCAATGCGGCTTCGAAGTGCTCGACGATTTTGAGCGCTTCAACCAGGCGAACGACATCTATTCGCGCGCGCAGTGGGACCAGCGCATCCGCTCCAAGAAGGCGATCGACTGGTTCAAGGGCATGTTCCTGCCGGGCTTGGGCGCACGCAAAGCCGAGGGCTACGGCGTCAAGGATTTCGCGCTCCGCAATGCCGGCTGGATGGGCACCAACCTCGTGATCCAGAGGAGCCTCGCCGAGGACCGCGTCGACGCGTTCGGCGATTTCATCCGTCCCTTTTCGGCGCCGAACCCGGAGAAGATCGAAGTGCCGTCGCCGGCCGCGATGAGCGAGGAGATCAAGCGCGTCTGCCGGCTCTTCGGCGCCGACGGGGTCGGCATCACCGCCTACGATCCGCGCTGGCACTTCACCGACAATTTCTCGATCAAGACGCTCACCCAGAAGCCCTACAAGTTTCCCGACGACTTGCCCAACGTCATCGTCATCGTCACCTCGATGCACTACGAGGCGGTGAAGTGCTATCCCTCGGCCACCGCCGGCGTCGCGGTCGGGCACGGCTATTCCAAGGATTGCGAGCTGGTGCAGACGATCGCGACCTATATCCTCAATCTCGGCTATCGCGCGATCGCCTCGGTCAACGACACGAGCCAGGCGATTCCCTATGCGCTCCAGGCGGGCTTGGGCGAATACGGGAGGAACGGCCTCCTGATCACCAAGGACTTCGGGCCGCGCGTGCGCATCGGGCGCATCCATACCGATCTGCCGCTGGTCCACGACAGACCGAAATCCTTCGGCGTGCGCCAATTCTGCGACACGACCTGCCGCCGCTGCGCCGATGCCTGCCCGCCTCAGGCGATCTCGCACGGCCCGCCCACCGAAGAAGTGCCGACGCAGTCGCAGATGAAGGGCATCCGCAAATGGCAGGTGCACCCGGAGCGCTGCTTCAAGTTCTGGGCGAACCAGGGCACCGAATGCGGCATCTGCATGCGGGTCTGCCCCTACAACAAGGATGTTTCGCGCTGGTGGAAACGGCTCTATTACCGGGCTTGGCAGCGCCTGGCGGCGTCGCCGTTGAAGCGGGCGGCGCTGTGGCTCGACGTGGCGCTCGGCTTCGGCAAGCGCATGAAGCCCAGCGAGTATTGGCGCCGGTTCCGCACGCGCTGACCCGCCGGCGGAGGGTGCGTTCCTTGCAGGTCAACCTGGTGCGGGCGCTCCGCGCCGTCATCCGCCACAACGGGCCGCGCCCGGCGATGCTCGACGTGGCGCGGAGCTACAGCTGGAGCGAGTTCGGCGAGCGCGTCGGGCGCGCGGCCGGCGCGTTGAAGGCGCAGGGCGTCGATCCCGGCGCGCGCTTCGCGGTGCTGGCGCGG
The DNA here is from genome assembly GCA_036555425.1 of Alphaproteobacteria bacterium. Classification (GTDB taxonomy): domain Bacteria; phylum Pseudomonadota; class Alphaproteobacteria; order Bin65; family Bin65; genus SBBV01. The sequence continues at coordinate 9,550 of DATBLL010000265.1, forward strand.
AACGGCTTCCGCTTCGAGGAGCTGAAATGGGCCGGCTTCTGGTTGGGCGCGGTCCCGATGCCCATCAACTGGCGCCTGGCGCCGCCCGAGATCGCGGCCATGCTCGACGACGCCGGCGTCAAGGCGCTGCTGGTCGAGAACCGTTTCCAGTCCGTGCTCGACCATGAGGCGATGAAGGCGTGGAAAGGCAAGGCCACGGTGATCGGCGACAGCGCCGGCCCAAGCCTCGGCGCCTACGAAGACATGATCGCGCGCGCCGCTTCGCTGCCGCCGGCCGATCCCGCGCCCGACGACGACGCGATGCTGATCTACACCGGCGGCACGACCGGGCGCAGCAAGGGCGTGAGGCTCACCCACGCCAACATCGTTTCCAACGGCGTGGCGTTCGGCCTGGCGCTCGGCGCGCGGCGCGATCAGCCATACCTCCACGCCGCGCCGATGTTCCACTCGGCCGATCTGCTGGCGATGGGCTGGTTCCTGCAGGGCGCCGCGCAATGCTTCCTGCCCGCCTTCTCGCCCTCTGCATTCTTGGAGGCGATTCAGCGGTTCCGTGTCGGCGCGGTAGTCACGGTGCCGACCATGCTGATCGCGACCGTGTCCGATCCCGCTTTCGCCAAGTTCGACCATTCGAGCCTGAAGACGCTCATCTACGGCGCGGCGCCGATGGCGGTCGAATGGATCGAGCGCGTGGCGAACGCGTTCCCTGACGTGAATTTCTCGAACAGCTACGGCCTGACCGAAACGGCGCCCGATCTCACGGTTTTCGATCCCGGCGAGTTCCGCGCCGCGATCCAGAAGACACTCGCCACCGGCGACCGCAGCGGGCCGCTCACCTCGGTCGGCAAGCCCAACGTGCTCAACGAGATCCGGATCGTGACGAGCGAGGGGAACGAGGCGAAGCCGGGCGAGACGGGCGAGCTTCTGGCGCGCGGTCCCAACATCATGAAGGGCTATTGGAACCGGCCCGAGGAAACCGCGGCGGCGCTGCGCGGCGGCTGGCTCCACACCGGCGACGTCGCGCGTATCGATGAGGAGGGCTACGTCTATCTGCTCGACCGCTTGAAGGACATGGTCATCACCGGCGGCGAGAACGTGTATTCGTCCGAGGTGGAGGCGGTGCTGCACCGCCATCCCGCGGTCGCCGAAGCCGCCGTGATCGGCGTCCCCGATCTGCGTCTCGGTGAAACCGTCATGGCCGTGATCGTGCCGAAATCGGGCACAGCACCCACCGAAGACGAGATCGCGCAGCACTGCCGCCAATCCCTGGGCGGCTACAAGATCCCGCGCCGTTTCGCTTTCGTCGAGCGACTGCCAAGGAACGCCATGGGCAAGGTGCTGAAGATGGAGCTAAGGGGGCAATTTCGATAGTGTTGCTTTGAACCGCGCTGTGGCCGTTCATAGACTCTCGATACGGGAGTCGGTAGGAATTGGGCCATGAAAGTCTTTATCAGCTACAGCCGCGATGCGGCCGGCTTGGCCTCCCATCTTGCGGAAGTCTTGGAAGATGCCGGGTTCGATACTTGGCTGCCCGAGCGCGATACTGTTCCGGGCGAAAACCTGTTTGCGCGCATGGGCGAAGCCCTGGAATCGGCTTCAGCCATGGTCATCCTTTTCACACCGGCATCGGCCGACTCTCCCTGGGTGCAGCGTGAAATCGAATACGCGCTCGGTAACGAGCGGTTTAAGGGTCGGGTTGTCCCGGTGCTCGTCGGGACAAAGACACAATCGGTTTCCGCGAGGATCCCCTGGATATTGAAGCGGCTTTCCCCCGGAATGATCGAGTTGCCGCGAAAAAGCACGAAGCGCCAGCTTCGTAAGGTCGCAGATGTCTTGAAGGCGGCGGCGTAGTGCCTCGCCGGCGGCGCCCGCGCGAAGTTTTCATTTCGCATTCGGCCCGCAATCGCTCCTTCGTCGAGTTGCTAGCGCGGACGCTAAGGCGGCATCGTATTCGGTACTGGTACAGTGTTCGTCACATCGCTGGCGCAAAACAGTGGCACGACGAAATTGGCCGTGCGCTCAAGAGATGCGATTGGTTCATTGTTGTTCTTTCGCCGCAGGCGGTCCGTTCCAAGTGGGTAAAGCGCGAGTTGCTCTACGCACTGCAGCGCGATGACTTTCAAGAACGAATCATCCCTCTGGTGTATCGGAGCTGCAATAAGGATGAGCTCTCTTGGACACTATCTTCGCTGGAAAATGTCGACTTCAGGGGCAATCTGGCGAAGGGGTTCCGCGATCTGTTTCGGATCTGGGGCACGACATTCGATGGAGTCACAGGCCGCGCATCCGCCGCCGCTCGGCGCGGGGCGGCGCGCCGGTGATGCGGCGGAACGCGGTGGCGAACGCGTAGGCATTGCGATAGCCGACGCGCTGTGCCACGGCGGCGACGGGAAGTTCGGTCTCGCGCAGCAGGCTGGCGGCGACGGTCATGCGCCAGCGCGTGAGATAGGCGAGCGGCGCCTGGCCGAGCGTGGCGCTGAAAGCGGCGGCGAAGCCCGAGCGCGAGCGGCCGGTTTCGCGCGCGAGCCGCGCCACGGTCCAGTCGCGGGCCGGCGCGCGATGGATGGCTTCGATGGCGCGGCCCAGCGCCGGATCGCGCAGCGCCGCGATCCAGGCGACGTTGCCGGCGTCGGGATGGCGCAGGCAGCTGCGCAGCGCGTAGACGAGCAGGAGATCGATGAGCCGGTCGATCACCGCCTGGCTGCCGGCGCCGGGCCGGTCGAGCTCCTGCGCGAGGGCCGCGGTCAGCGCCTTCAATTGCGCCTGGCCGCCGATGTCGGCGGCGCCGAGATGGATGATGCGCGGCAGGCCGCGCAGCGCCGAGAGCAAGGTCGCCTCGAACTGATAGGTGCCGTAGAGCACCAGCGCGCTGCCCTTGGGCGCGGGAAAGCGCGGCGACCGCCGCCATTGCCGGCGCAGGCGCGGAATGAGCGTCCCGATCGGCACCGCGCGCGTATCCGGCGCCGAGCCCAGCTCGTGCGGCGTGTTGTCGAGCACGAGGATGAACTCGCCGGCCTTGACCTTGAGGCGGTGGGGCGGCACGCGCGCGCGCAGCCAGCATTCCCCGGCCAGCACGAAGTCGAAATAGACCAGCGGCGAGGCGGGGAAGGCGATGCCCCACGGCGCCCGCTGCAGGCTGCGGCCGAGCACGACGCCGCGCGGGCGCATGATTTCGAGCAGGCTGTCGAGGACGTCCACGGCCGGGCTCCCTCTGGACGAATACGAAGGAAATCTGGACTGAAACCCATCGACACGCCAGAGGCCGTGGCCTAGCCTCGCCCAGTGTCCCGGGGAGTCCGGCGAGCCGCGCGCCCGCGCGGCCAGGGAGCAGCTGCGATGAAGAAGCCGCGCGCCGTCGATCCGGCCGCCGCCAAGAAGGCGATTCTCGACTATTGCCTCAAGAAGGGGGCACTCGCCGCCGGCATCGCGGACCTCGCCGCCATCGAGCGCATCGCGCCGGCCGGCCACCGCCCCAAGGATCTCATGCCGCGCGTCAAGTCCGTGATCGCGCTGGGCGTCGGCGGGCAGACCCAGGGCGCCTGGGCGGTGCCCGCGAAGGCGCTCGGCTATTTCGGCTCGACCGAGACGCGCGCCTACAAGATCGCCTACGGCTTGGCTTTCATGATCGAGCAGAAATTCGGCTTCCGCTCGATCTATTGCCCGCCCGACATGGACCCCGACGGCGGCCCGCGCGTGCCGCTGCAATCGCTGAAGCTCCACGCCGAGCTCGCCGGCATCGGCGCGCGCTCGCTGGCCGGCGACATCCTGCTGCATCCCGAATTCGGCTACATGTATTTCGCCTCGGTCTTCACCGAGCTCGCGCTGGCGCCCGACCAGCCGATGGCCGACAATCCGTGCCCGGCGCCGTCCTGCGTCGCCATGTACCGCTCGATCGGGCGCACGCCCTGCATGAAGTTCTGCCCGGTGCAGTGCCTCGACGGCGAGGTGGGCGAGGACGGCAAGCAGAAGGTGATGCGCTACGACATGGCCGCCTGCTCGGAGATGTCGCAGCAGTACGAAACCGTGCCGACGCGCATCGTCGAGGCGATCCGCGCCGAGACCGAGGCCGAGCGCGAGGACGCGCTCTTCGATCCCGACAGCAAGATGCTCTGGTACAAGGTCTCGGCAGGCTCGGGCGGCTGGTTCGCGCAGTGCTTCGAGTGCATGCGCGCCTGCCCCATCGCCACCAAGGCCCCGCTCGCCGATCCGCTGCTGCGCGGCGAAGCCCTCCGCGCGGCGGCGGAGAAGACGGCGTCGGAATAAGCAAAATGAACCACGGGGGCACGGAGACACGGAGGAGACAGAATTGCGCGCCAAGGGCGCGCGAAGAATTCTTCTCCGTGTCTCCGCGCCTTCGTGGTTTCGTTCCGCTATGGAGCGCCGAGGCATGGCGCGAGGACTGACGAGGGAGCAGATCGGCGTGACGGAGGAGATGATCGCCACCTTCGGCGATGTCGTCTTCCGCATGAGCCACAATTACCAGGAGCGCACCGGCGACCCGGTGCGCAAGCTCGACTGGCCCGAGATCGAGCGCCAGAAGGAAGACATGGGCCTCACCGATCAGCAGATCGCCGACCGGCTCGGCCTCTCGCGCAACCAGGTGCTGTTCATCCGCACCGTGATGGAGCGGCGCAAATTCCGCACCGGCCATCACGCGCGGCTGCTCGAGCTCGGCGGCGGCAAGCGCTTCCGCGCCGAGCGCATGACGCCCGCGCTCGATCATTTCCGCTACGGCGAGAACGCGCTGGCGCTCCGCGCCTCGCTGCGCTTCGATCCCGAGCGCGCGCGGGAATACGTGCGCCGCGGCTGGTGGCGCGACGACACGATCACCAAATGGCTCGCGCGCCACGCAGCCGAGCGGCCCGAGGCGCCGGCCGTCGTCCACGCGGGCAGGATCGCGAGCTGGAAGGAGCTCGAGGCGAAGGTGTCGCGCCTCGCCGGCGCGCTTCACCGTGCCGGCGTCGCCAAGGGCGACGTGGTGGCGGTCCAGCTCCCGAACATTCCCGAATTCGTCATCGCCTATTTCGCGATCTGCCGGCTCGGCGCCGTGCTCTCGACCTTGCACATGCCCTACCGCGCCGCCGAGATCGAGAACCTCCTGGCGCACAACAAGGCGGTGGCGGCGATCATGCTGGCGGAGGCCAAGGATTTCCGCCCGGCCGAAGCCGTGCTCGCGATGCGCGCGCGCCTGCCGCATTTGAAGGCGGTGATCGCGCACGGCGCCAAGGTGCCCGGCGCCTTCGTGCTCGGCGAAATGATCGAAGAGGCGCCGCCGCTCGATGCCGAGGCGGTCGAGCCGCCCGTGGCGGCCGATCCCTTCCTGCTGCTCTACACCTCGGGCACGACCGCGGCGCCCAAAGGCGTGCCGCATCCCTATCACACCGTGCTCTCGAACGCGCGGCTTGGCGCGCCCGAGCACGGGATCACGGCCGCGGACCGCGTGCTGTCGGCGGCGCCGTTCACGCATCTCTTCGGCCTCTACAGCGTGCATGTGGCGATGGCCGCCGGCGCCGCCATGGTGTTGCTGCCGGCGTTCACGCCGCCCGATCTCGCCGCCACGATCGCGCGCGACCACCCCACGGCGCTCTGGACCGCGCCCGCGCATTTCGCGGCGCTGCGCGCGCAAGACCTCGTGGCCAAGCACGATTTCTCCTCGCTCAAGATGATGATCATGTCGGGCAGCGCCTGCCCGCCCGATCTCGTGCGCTGGACGCAAGCGCATTTGCCGAATTGTGCCGTAACACAGCTGTGGGGCATGACCGAGACGCAGGGCGCGCTCTACACACGCCCAGGCGACCCTATCGACATCGCCGCCAACAGCGCGGGCCGGCCGAGCCCGGGCACCGAGATCCGCATCGTCGATTCCGAGGGCCGCCCGTGCCCGCCGGGCGAGGAGGGCGAGCTGCAGGTCAGGGGCTGCCTGCTGTTTCCGGGCTTCTTCCACAACCCGGCCGCGAACGAGGCCAGCTTCACGTCGGACGGATGGTATCGCACCGGCGATCTCGCCACCGCCGACGCCGCCGGCAATGTCGCCATCACCGGCCGCAGCAAGGACGTCATCAACCGCGGCGGCGTGAAGTTCAATCCGCGCGACGTCGAG
>DATBLL010000046.1:0-6366 GCA_036555425.1 Alphaproteobacteria bacterium
GTTCCCCTCGCGGTCGCCCAAGAACAGCGCCGAGGGATTGCTGACCTCGACGAGGCCGCGGTCGGTCATCTCGAACACGCCGATCTCGTCGGTGGGGCCGAAGCGGTTCTTGACCGCGCGCAGGATGCGGAAATGGTGGCCCCGCTCGCCCTCGAAATAGAGCACCGTGTCGACCATGTGCTCGAGCACCCGCGGGCCGGCGATGGTGCCCTCTTTCGTCATGTGGCCGACGAGGAGGAGGGCGGTGCCGCGCCGCTTGGCGACGCGGATCAGCTCCTGAGCCGCCGCGCGCACCTGCGCCACCGTGCCCGGCGCCGAATCGAGCGTGTCGACGAACATGGTCTGGATCGAATCGATCACGGCGGCCAGCGGCGCATCGGGCAGATCGAGGCTCGCCACGATGTCGCGCACCGCCGTCGCCGCCGCGAGCTGCACCGGCGCCTCGGCCAAGCCCATGCGCCGCGCGCGCATCCGCACCTGGTCGACGGCTTCCTCGCCCGAGACGTAGACGGCCGGGCCCTGCTGCGACAGCGCCGCCGCCACCTGCAGCAGCAGCGTGGATTTGCCGATGCCGGGATCGCCGCCCACCAGTGTCGCCGAGCCGGGGACCAGCCCGCCGCCGGCGACGCGGTCGAACTCGCCGATGCCCGACACGAAGCGCTTCTCGTCCACCGGCGCGCCCGAGAGCGCCACGAAGTCGATCTTGCGTCCGCCGGTGGCGACGCTCTTCGGCAGCGCCTGGCCGACCGCTTCTTCGACGATCGAATTCCAGGCGCCGCAATCGTCGCACTTGCCCGACCACTTGCGGTGCTGGGCGCCGCAGGTTTGGCAGACGAAGCGCGAGGTGGGCGCCTTGGCCATCACTTGGCCCCGAGCGCCGAAACCAGGAAGGCGGTCGTCTCGGCCAGCAGCGGCTCGACATGGCCGCCGCGGCGCTCGTCGCGGCGATTGCCGACGCCAAAGAAGTGATCGGCGCCGTCGATGACGCGCTGCTCGCGGCGGCGCGCCTTGACCGCCGCTTCGTAGAGCGGGCCCACATGCTTCACGAGCCGGTCGCCGCTGCCGGCCACGACGAAGAAAGCGCCGTCGTAGCGCGCCACGGCCGCGAGCGGCTTGAGTTCGGCGAGGCTGTGGAAGAAGGCGCGTTTCAGGCGGATTTCGCCTTTGCCCCAGGGCACCGCGACGATTCCCACGCGCTCGGCTTCGGCCGCGCGCGCGGCGCCGAGCGATTCCACCATATCGACCGCCGGCTCCCCGACCGGCGCCCACAGCACCAGCGCGCGGGCGCGCGGCGCGTCGCCGCCGAGGCAGGCCGCGGCGATGGCGCCGCCGAAGCTGTAGCCAAGCAGCCCCAGGCGATCGGGCTTCATGCCCGGCGCCGATTTCGCATAGCGCATCGCGGCGATCGCGGCGCGCCGATAGCGCGACGCGGTCACGTCCGCGAACTCGCCCTCCGACTTGCCGCAGCCGGGGAAATCGATGCGCAAAGAGGCGATGCCCCCCTTGGCCAGGCTCCGCGCGAGCCTGGAGAACAGGTTGCCGGTTTCGTCGCGGTGGCCGCCGAAGCCATGCAGCAGCACCACGCAGGGATGCAGACCTTCGCCGCGCGGCGCGGCCAATGTGCCGCCGAGGCCGGCGCCGATCGCGACCGCGCGCTCGGTCATCGACAGCGCCACTTAGGCCCTCACCGCCATGCGGATCGGCCCTTCGGCGCGGCCGTGGATGAACTGGTCGACATAGGGATTGCCGGAGCGGTCGATATCCGCCACCGGGCCGGTCCACACGATCTTGCCTTCGTGCAGCATGGCGATGCGGTGGCCGATCTTGCGCGCGCTCGCCATGTCGTGGGTGATGGTGAGGGCGGTGGCGCCCATGTCGCGCACGGTCTTGACGATGAGCCCGTTGATCACGTCGCCCATGATCGGGTCGAGGCCGGTCGTGGGCTCGTCGAAGAAGAGAATTTCCGGCTCGGCGCAGACCGCGCGCGCGAGGCCGACGCGCTTCCGCATGCCGCCGGAAAGATCGGCCGGCCACATTTCGCCGACGTCGGCGGTCAAGCCCACCGCGGCGAGCGCCTTGATCGCGGCCGCCTTCGCCGGCACGCGCGCCGTGCCCTTACCCTCGATGAGGCCGAACGCGACGTTTTCCCAGACGGGCAGCGAATCGAAGAGGGCCGCGCCCTGGAACAGCATGCCGATCTTGGCATTGACGCGCTCGCGCTCGCGGCCGGAGAGCCTGGTCACCTCTTCGCCGTCGATCTCGATCGTGCCTTCCTCGGGATCGAGCAGGCCGAGGATGCATTTCAGCGTCACCGATTTTCCGGTCCCCGAGCCGCCGATGATGATGACCGACTCGCCGGCCGCCACGTCGAGATCGACGCCGTCGAGCACGACCTTTTCGCCGAACCGCTTCTTGACGCCGCTGAGGCGGATTTTCGGGACGGTGCTCATGCGCACGTCTCCTTCCCCCGCGCAGCGGGGGAAGGTCGGGATGGGGGTGAGGGCAGGGTGGCACAGCGGCGGACGAGGACCGCGCCATCGTGCGGGTGAAGACAGCGCGTTTCGGCGCGCAAACCCCCTTCGGCCGGCGCGCAAGGGCGCGCCGTCCACCTCCCCCGCTCTTCGCGGGGGAGGGAAGGGAAGGCGCCTCCGTTCTGCATCATGCGGTTCATGTTCCAAAAAATGCCGCGGTGATGAGGTAATTCGCCGCCAGGATCAGCACCGACGACGAGACGACGGCATTCGTCGTCGCGACGCCGACGCCCTGTGCGCCGCCCTTGCTGTTGAAGCCGTGGTAGCAGCCCATCAGCGCCACGATGAAGCCGAAGGCCGCGGCCTTGACCAGGCCCGAAACCACGTCGAGCGTCTCCAGATATTGCCAGGTGAGCTTCAGGTAATTCGCCGGATTGAAGTCGAGCCGGTAGATGCCGACGAGGTAGCCGCCGAACACGCCGATGATGTCGGCGACGACGACGAGCAGCGGCAGCGTCACGAGGCCGGCGATGAGGCGCGGCGCCACCAGGTATTTGTAGGGGTTGGTCGAGAGCGTCGTGAGCGCGTCGATCTGCTCGGTCACGCGCATCGTGCCGATCTCGGCGGCGATGGCGGCGCCGATGCGGCCGGCGACCATCAAGCCGGCCATGACCGGCCCCAATTCGCGCGTGACCGAGAGCACGACGACGGTCGCAATCGCCGATTCGGCGTTGAAGCGCGCGAAGCCGCTGTAGGATTGGAGCGCCAGCACCATGCCGGTGAAGATCGCGGTCAGGCCCACGACCGGCAGCGAGAAATAGCCGATGTCGAGCATCTGCTTGCCGACGAGGCGCGGATAGTAGGGCGGGCGCACCGCGTGGACGATCGCGGCCGCCCCGAACAGCGAGAGCCGCCCCGCGACCGCGAGCAGCGCCAGGAATGCGCGGCCGATCGGCGCCAGAACCGGCATCGCTATTCGGCCTCGCCGAGATAGGCGCGGTGGTAGCGCGGCCCCAAGCCGGTCAGGATTTCGTAGCCGTTCGTGCCCGCGCGCTCGGCCACGTCGTCGACGCCGATGCGGGCGCCGATCAACTCGACATAGTCGCCGACCTGGCACGCTTCGGGCGGCACGGACGAGACGTCGAGTGTCACCAAATCCATGGAGACGCGGCCGATGATGGGGACGCGGTGGGGCCCGATCCAGGCCTCGCCGCGATTGCTCAAGCTGCGAAGATAGCCATCGGCATAACCGACCGCGATCGTGGCGATGCGGCCGCCCGCGCCGATCCGGGCGGTGGCACCGTATCCGACGGTCCCCGCTTTATCAACCTCGCGCGCCGCGATCACGCGCGCCAGCAATTGCACCGCATGGCGCATCGGATTGGGCTTGCCGGGCGTAGGGTTGCCGCCATAGAGCGCGTGGCCGGGCCGCACGAGATCGAAATGATAGTCGTGCCCGAGGAAGATGCCCGAGGAATTGGCGAGGCTCGCTTTCGCCTCGGGAAAAAGCGCGCGGATGCGCCGATAGGCCGCGAGCTGCGCCGCGTTGATCGGATGCGCGGGTTCCTCCGAGACGACGAGGTGGCTCATGACCAGCACGTCGCTGAATGCGCGCAGCGCGTCCTCCTCGGCGGCGAGCGCCCGCGCATTGCCCTCGCTCAAGCCGAGGCGATTCATGCCCGTGTCCACATGGACGACGACGGGCGGGAAAACCTCGTTGGCGGCGCAATAGGCGGTCCAGGCCTCGACCTGGCCCGCATCGTTGAGCACCGGAACGAGTCCGGCTTCGGCATAGTCGTTGACGAGGCCGGGCAGCAGGCCGTCGAGCACGCACACTTCGGCCTCGGGCAAATGCGGCTTCAGCGCGAAGCCCTCGTCGGCGCGCGCGACGAAGAATACGCGGCAGCCTTCGGCGAAAAGGCGCTTTGCCACCTTGATCGCGCCGCAGCCGTAGCCGTCGGCCTTGACCACGCCGGCGCATTGCGCGCCGGGGCGCAGCATCGCACGCAGGCGCCGGTAGTTCTCGGCGATCGCATCGAGATCGATGGTGAGGAGGGCGCCGGCGCGCTCGTCGGCGCGCGATCCCGCGTCGGGCGCGGCCGGCTCAGAAGGCGGGGCCGCCGCCATCGTGGACCTGGTCGAGATTTCCGAACTTCGTGAGCTTCTCCTCGAAGTAGAGCTTCACCACGCCGGTGGGGCCGTGGCGCTGCTTGGCCACGATGATCTCGGCCTGATTGTGCGCGCGCTCCGACTTTTCCTGCCACTCTACGTATTTGGGATCCTCGGCCCGCGGTTCCTTCCCTTTGAGGTAATACTCATCACGGTAGATGAACATCACCACGTCGGCGTCCTGCTCGATCGAGCCCGACTCGCGGAGGTCGGCCAATTGCGGGCGCTTGTCCTCGCGCTGCTCGACCTGGCGCGAGAGCTGCGAGAGCGCGATCAGCGGCACGCTGAGCTCCTTCGCGAGCTGCTTCAGGGTGCGCGTGATCTCGGAGAGCTCCTGCACGCGGTTCTCGAAGCGCATTCCGGGCGCGGGCCTCAAGAGCTGGAGATAGTCGATGATGATGAGCGAGAGATTGTGCTGGCGCTTCAGGCGCCGCGCGCGGGTCCGGAGCTGCGAGATGGTGAGGCCGGCCGTGTCGTCGATGAAGAGCGGGATATGCTGGAGCTGGTGGGTGACCTCCACGAGCCTGGTGTATTCCTCGGTCGAGATCTTGCCGGTGCGGATATCGTGCGAGCCGATGCCGGTCTGCTCGGCGATGAGGCGCGTCGCCAGCTGCTCGGCCGACATTTCGAGCGAAAAGACTCCGACGACGGCGCCGTCGGCGACATAGGGCTCGCCGCGCTCGTTCGCCTCCTCGCGGTAGCGGCTCGCGGCGTTGAACGCGATGTTGGTCGCGAGCGCCGACTTGCCCATGCCGGGGCGCCCGGCGATGATGATGAGGTCGGAGGGGTGGAGGCCGCCCAGGAGCTTGTCGAGATCGTCGAGGTGCGTGGCGACGCCGGCGAGATTGCCGTCGCGCTTCAGGGCCGCCTCGGCCATCGCCAGCGCTTCCTTGAGCGCGTCGTTGAAGCCCTTGAAGTCGCTCTGATAGGCGCCCTCGGTGGCGAGCGTGTAGAGCGCCTGCTCGGCCATCTCGATCTGCTGCTGCGCGGTCGTGTCGAGCTCGATCTCGTAGGCGCGGTTGACGACGTCCTCGCCGATGCCGATGAGATCGCGCCGGAGCGCGCGGTCGAGCACGGTGCGCCCGTAGTCCTCGGCGTTGATGACCGAGACGACCGAGGCGGCGAGGCGCGCGAGATAGGCGGGCCCCCCGATCTCGTCGAGCGAGCCGTCGGATTCGAAGTAGCCCTTCAAGGTGACGGCGTCGGCGATCTGGCCGGCGTCGACGAGCTTCCTGATCGCCGCGAAGATGCGCGCGTGGCGCTTGTCGGCGAAGTGCTCGGGCGCCAGGAACTCCGCCACCTTCTCGTAGGTGCGATTGTTGGTCAGGATGGCGCCCAAGAGCGCCATCTCGGCCTCGAAATTGTGCGGCGGCACGCGGTAGAGCGTGCGTTCGCTCGGGGCAGCGGAGCCTTCCATCGTTCGTCCTCGACGCTTATGGCGGCAGCTTAGGGGCGCGGGCGCGCCGCTTCATCCGCCGTGTCGTTTCTTTTTTGCTCCGTCCCGAAAGCGCGGATTTTGTCTGACCGCTTATCCGCAGCGTTATGCACGAAAACTGTGGAAATCTCGCTCCCTCCTCGCAGCGTCATCCCGACCGTGCCGCTCGGGCGAAGCCCGAGCGGTCGCGGACGCGCCGCTTGGCGCGGCCGCGGAGTGGAGGGATCGTGACGCAGCGGCCACGTGCAACTTCGACGCGATCCCTCCACGACGCGGGGCCTTGCCCCGCTT
>DATBLL010000277.1:0-10679 GCA_036555425.1 Alphaproteobacteria bacterium
CGCAAATATTGCAGACGATAGCGCGCGATGGAGGGCATGTAGATCAGGATCTCCGCCACCATTACGAACACGATCGTCCACAGCAGCAGCCGCGTGGTCAGGCTGCGGCGGATGGACGGCAGGCGGGTGGCTGCGGCAGGCATCCCAACTCCTCAGGACGCCGAGTATATACGGGTAGCCAGCGGTCAGAGGACAGAGGTCAGAAGTCAGAGGTCGGGGGATACGGAGGAAGACGGTTACGATCGTATCCGTCCTCTGTCTGCTGTCGTCTGTCCTCTGAACTTGCGCACCGCGATCGGCAGCAGCGCCAGGAGGGCGAGCCCCAAGATCGGCAGCAGGATCTCCCACTGAAATACGATCATGAGATCGGGGCTCTCGCCGCGGTCGAGCAGCGCGCCGAGCCCGTTGCCGACGCTCGTGAAAACGAAGCTGCCGGGCACGATGCCGATGAGGGTCGCCAGCGCGTAGGTGCGCAGGGGCACGCCGCAGAACGCCGGCACGAGGTTGACGAGCCAGAACGGGAAGATCGGCACCAGCCGCAGCACCAATAGGTAGCTGAAGGCGTTCCTGCGGAAGCCGTCCTCCATGCGCCGCAGGCCCGAGCCCGCCTTGGCGCGCAGGAGATCGCCGAGCGCGGTGCGGGCGGCGAGGAACACGGCGATGGCGCCGAGCGTGGCGCCGATCACGCTCGCGGCCATGCCGAGCCAGAGGCCGAAAAGATAGCCGCCGACGATGGTGGCGAGCGCCCCGCCCGGGATCGAGAAGGCCGCCATCAGCGCGTAGCCGGCGATATAGGCGAAGCCCGCCAGCATGCCCCAGCGCGCGACCCAGTCCATGAGCATGCCGCGGTGCATGCGGATCATGTCGAACGAGATGTAGCGGTGCCAGCCGAGCGCAAAGAACGCGACGAGCCCGCCGCACAACAGGGTGAGCGGCAGGGCGCGGAGCCAAAGCGGCTTGCGGCGCGGCGGCGGTTGCCTCGAGGCGGCTGGATCGGCGGACATGGCGCAGTCTTCTCTATCTACCGCAAACCCCCGCAGCGTGCGGGCACGCTAGCACGCGCGACCGCCCGGGCAGGAATGAAGCTTGCGCCAGCGCGGTTCACGCTCGCGTGACGCCCCGGCCTTGACCTGTTGGCTTTGGCCCCATTGGCCAAGGCCAAGCCATTGGCGAGGGCCACCTTTGGCCACATTGACTTGCCCGAAGCCGCCCCCGTATAGAGGCGCCGCCTAGCGCGTTTCCCACGAAACCGGATCGCCCGTCGCCCGAATCCGCGGGGGTGAAAGGCTGTTTTCGTTGTGGGCGCGGGTTTCTATATCCCCCGCCATCGGAGTGTTCCCGTGCCGAAGCGTACCTATCAACCGAGCAAGCTGATCCGCAAGCGCCGCCACGGCTTCCGCGCGCGCATGGCGACGAAGGGCGGGCGCAAGGTGCTCTCGCGCCGCCGCGCCAAGGGCCGCAAGCGGCTGACGTTCTGACGATGGGCGGCGCCCGGCGGGCGCTCGTCACCCTGGCGCGGCGGGCGGATTTCCTGCGCGTCGCCGGCCAGGGGACAAAATGGGCGACGGCCGGGCTGATTCTACAGGCCTGCCCCCATGGCACCCGAGAGGGTGGGTCGGGGCCGGACCAATCCGGAGCGAATGTGAGCAGAGCGCAAACGATCCGCGTCGGCTTCACGGCGAGCAAGAAGGTGGGCGGCGCCGTCGTCCGCAATCGCGCGCGCCGGCGCTTGAAGGCGCTCGCGCGCGAGGTGCTCGCAAGCGAAGCCGTGCCCGGCTACGACTATGTGCTGATCGCGCGCGCCGAAACCGCGACGCGCGACTACGGCGACCTGCGCAAGGACATGCGCTTCGCGCTGAAGCGCCTGCGCCTGCTGGAACGCACGGCGCCGGCATGAGCCCCGCTACGTTCATGCTCCGCGGCCTCGTGCGCGCCTATCAGCTCACGCTGTCGCCGCTGCTCGGCCGCCAGTGCCGCTTCCTGCCCACCTGCTCGCACTACGCGATGGAGGCGCTCGAGCGGCACGGCGCGCTCCGGGGCGGGTGGCTCGCGTTCCGCCGCTTCCTGCGCTGCCATCCTTTTGCCGCGGCCGGCTACGACCCTGTGCCGGGAACGAGCTCCGTGCCGCCCGCCGCCCCGGCCGGGCGCGACCGTTTGCCTTAGCGAGACTCCATGGGCGACCAGAAGAATCTGATCCTCGCCATCGTGCTGTCGGTCGCGATCATCCTGCTGTTCCAGCTGGTGATCGCGCCGCCGCAGAAGCCGGCAACGCCCTCGGGCCAGCCCCCGACGGCGCAGACCACGACGCCCTCCGCGACCACGCCCGCCACGCCGGGCCCGGCAACACCGGGGACGACGCCTCCCGCCACGACCCCGCCGGGCACGCAGCCGCCCATGCCGGGCACCGTTCCGCCTGCGGCGCCGCCGCGATTCACGTTGCGCGAGGATCTGCTGAAGGATAGCCCGCGGGTCGCCATCGACGCCAAGCGCCTACGCGGCTCGATCTCGTTGAAAGGCGCGCTGCTCGACGACATTACGCTGCGCGGCTATCGCGAATCGGTGGAGAAGGGCAGCGCCAACGTCCACCTGCTCAGCCCCGCCGCGGCGGGCAAGGGCAAGGCCTACTACGTGCTGTTCGGCTGGCAGCCGGCGGCGGGCAGCAAGCCGGTCACGCTCCCGGACGAGAACACGGTATGGCAGGCCGAAGGCGGCCCGCTCGGACCGGGCAAGCCGGTGACCCTCACCTGGACCAACCCGCAAGGCTTGAAGTTCAGCCGCCGCTTCGAGATCGACGACAACTTCCTCGTCACGGTGCAGGAGACGGTGGAGAACACGGGCAGCGAGCCGGTGCAGCTGGCGCCCTATTCCTTGGCGCGGCTGGTGGGCGAGCCCAAGACGCTCGGCTTCTTCATCCTGCACGAAGGCCCGATCGCGGTGTTCCGCAAGACCGCCGACAGCGGTGCGACCATCAACGATCCGAGCTACAAGGACATCCGCGAGACGGGCGTCGACCAGGCGAGCTTGGGCGGCTGGCTCGGCTTCACCGACCACTACTGGTTCGTCGCGCTCATCCCGCAGCAGGACAAGCAGCAGCGCGTCGCCTACAGCTACGACAAGGCCGCCGACACCTACAACGCCTTCTATGTCGGCGACGCGCGCCCGATCGCGCCCGGCGGCAAGACCGAGGCCGTGCACCGCGTCTTCGCCGGGGCCAAGGAGGTCGATCTGCTCCGGCGCTATGGCGAGGAGCAGAAGATCGAGAAATTCGACTGGGCGATCGATTTCGGCTGGTTCTGGTTCTTCACCAAGCCGTTCCTGTTCGCGCTCAAATGGATCTACGGCCATGTCGGGAATTTCGGCATCGCCATCATGATCCTCACCATCCTGGTCAAGCTCCTGTTCTTCCCGCTCGCCAACAAGAGCTACAAGAGCATGAGCCAGATGAAGAAGCTCTCGCCCGAGATCCAGCGCATCCGCGAGCGCTATGCGCAGGACAAGGCGATGCTGAACCAGGAACTGATGAAGCTCTACAAGAAGGAGCGCATCAATCCGGCGGCGGGCTGCCTGCCGATCGTCGTGCAGATTCCGGTCTTCTTCGCGCTCTACAAGGTGCTGTTCGTGGCCATCGAGATGCGCCACGCGCCCTTCTTCGGTTGGATCCAGGATCTCTCGAACAAGGATCCGACCTCGATCCTCAACCTGTTCGGCTTGCTGCCCTGGGCGGTGCCCGCGGCGGGCTCGCTGTTTGACATGCTCAACATCGGCATCTGGCCGCTCATCATGGGCGGCACGATGTGGCTGCAGCACAAGCTCAACCCGGCGCCGCCCGATCCCATCCAGGCCAAGGTGTTCGCCTGGATGCCGGTGATCTTCACCGTGATGCTGGCGAACTTTCCGGCCGGGCTCGTCATCTATTGGGCGTGGAACAACGTGCTCTCGATCGGCCAGCAATGGCTGATCATGAAAAAGTCCGGCGCCATCGGCGTGCACCCCGACACCTCGGTGCCACGCAACATCAAGGAGCTCGAAGCACGCAAGGCCGCCAAGGCCGCGGCGGCAGCGAAGGAAAAGGCGGGGGGCTGAACGGGCAGCCACGGTGCGATCGCGTCCATCCTTCGCGGCCCGCCGAAGGGGGCGGGCACCTCAGGATGAGGCCTTTCTTGCTCCGCCACCTGCAGCCTCAGCCTGAGGTGCGGCCCCGCTTGGGGGCCGCCTCGAAGGATGGAAGCGGCACGATCGCTCGTCCGGGTGAGTTCGCTCGATGGCGTTCATGACAGGCCAAGACGCCGACGCGCTCGAAGCTGGCCGCAGGCTGTTCGCGCAGGAGTGCCGCTTCGTCATCGGCGTGGCGCGGGCGGAGCAGCTGCCGGCGCCGGGACGGCCCGAGATCGGCTTCGCCGGGCGCTCCAATGTCGGCAAGTCGAGCCTCTTGAACGCGCTCACGGGGCGCAAGAGCCTCGCGCGCGTCTCGGGCACGCCCGGCGCCACGCGCCAGCTCAACTTCTTCGATCTCGGCGGGCGCGCCTATCTCGTCGACCTGCCCGGCTACGGCTTCGCGCGCGCGGGCAAGGCGGCCATCGCCGAGTGGAACGCGCTGATCCGCGCCTATCTGCGCGGCCGCGCCAATCTCCGCCGCCTCTGCCTGCTCGTCGATGCGCGCCGCGGCATCGGCGCGCCCGACCGCGCGATCATGGCCCTGCTCGACGAGGCGGCGCAGTCCTACCAACTCGTGCTGACCAAGAGCGACAAGCTGCCCGCGCCGGCGCTGGCCGCGGCGATTGCCGCGCTCCAAGCCGAAACCGCCGGGCACGGCGCCTGCCATCCCGAAGTCATCGCGACCAGCGCCGAGACGGGCACCGGCATTCCCGAGCTGCGCGCGGCGCTGGCCGCCGTCGTCTTCGCCTAGCGGCCGACGCCCGGCGCGGCCGCGCCTGCGCGGTGGCGCCGGCGCGCGCACTCGCCTAATTTCCCCGCCGAGGGAGAAGGGAATGAGCGACGGCGGAATTCCGGGAGCCGCTGCGGCGGCGCGCGGGGCGGCGGGGCGCGCGCAGCTCGAAGTGCGCGACCTGGTGAAGACGTTCCGCCGCGGCACGCGCACGGTCGAGGCCATCGACCGCTTTTCGCTCAGCGTGAACGAAGGCGAATTCGTCGCCATCGTCGGGCCCTCGGGCTGCGGCAAGAGCACGTTTCTCCATATCCTCGGCGGCTTCGAGCCCTACGACGGCGGCACGATGCTGCTCAACGGCGCGCCGGTGAGGGGGCCGGGCCCGGATCGCGGCATGCTGTTCCAGGAATTCGCGCTCTATCCGTGGCGCTCGGTGATCGGCAATGTCGGCTGGGCGCTCGAGGTGCAGGGCAAGCCGAGGGCCGAGCGCATCGCCGCCGCCGAGCGCTACTTGAAGCTCGTCGGCTTGTCGGCTTTCCGCGACGCCTATCCCGCCGAGCTCTCGGGCGGCATGAAGCAGCGCGTGGCGCTGGCGCGCGTCCTCGCCTTCGAGCCGCGCATCCTGCTGATGGACGAACCCTTCGGCGCGCTCGATGCGCAGACGCGCGAGCTCATGCAGGAGGAGCTCAACGCGATCTGGCAGCAGACGCGCAACACCGTCCTCTTCGTCACCCACGACATCGACGAGGCGATCTATCTCGCCGACCGCGTCATCGTCTTCACCGCGCGGCCGGGCCGAATCAAGGACGAGGTGCGCATCGAGCTCGAGCGGCCGCGGCGCATCGACGTGAAGAAAAGCGCGGCCTATATGGGCTATCGCAACCGGATCTGGGATTCGCTGCGCGACGAAGTGCTGAAGGCGCGGGAGGAATTCCGGTGAACGCGGCCGCTTCCTATTCGCGCGGGCGACGCGTGGCGCTCGGCTTGGCGTTGCCGCTGGCGGCGCTCGCGGCGTGGGAGATTTCGGCGCGCATCGGCGATGTGCCGAGCTATCTCATCGCCCCCAGCGCCATCCTCGCCACCACTTGGGAGATGGCGCTCTCCGGCGAGCTTTGGCGCCACACCGGCCAGAGCCTGCTCAGGGCGCTCGGCGGCTACGCCATCGGCGGTGCCGCCGGCATCGCGATGGGGCTTCTGGCCGGCATCGCGCGCCCGGTCGAGCGCTTCTACGATCCCATCGTCTCGCTCACCTATCCGGTGCCGAAGATCGTGGTGCTGCCGATCCTCATCGCCTGGCTCGGCGCCGGCGATGCCTCCAAGATCGCCGTCGTCACCGCCGCCGTCTTCTATCCGACCTTCATCAATTCGCTCTACGGCGCCAAGGGCGTGAACCGGCTCTACGTCTGGAGCGCGCGCAACATGGGCGCGCGGCCGCTCGCCGTGTTCCTGAAGGTGATCCTGCCCGCGGCACTGCCGCAAGTGTTGACGGGCCTGCGCATCGGGCTCGCGCTCGCCTTCATCGTCACGGTTGCGGCCGAGATGCAGAATTCGCGCGGCGGCCTGGGCTTCCTCGTCATCACCGCCGAAGACAGCCTGCGCTTCGATCTCATGTATGCCGCCATCGTCGCCGCGGGCGTGATCGGCTTCGCCGGCGACCGCCTGCTCGTGGCGCTGCGCCGCCGCGCGCTCGCCGGGCAATCCGTCGGCAAGGAGGGCGCCAATGCTTAAAGACCTGTTGCGTGGAGAGGCCCCCATCCCGACCTTCCCCCGCTTGCGGGGGAAGGTTGGATGGGGGTCGTTCCACAGGCCGGGATGCCAGGGATGAATCTCGCCGCCGCCGCCCGCTTCGCCGCGCGCTGGTATTCGGTGCCGCTGGTCCTCGCCGTGTGGGAAATGCTGGCGCGCACCGGCGCCATCTCGAAACGGCTGATGCCGAGCCTGGTCGAGATCGCCACCGCCACCTGGGCGGCGCTCGAGAACGGCGATCTGCAGTTCCATGCCGGCATCTCGCTCGGCCGGGCGTTCGGGGGCTACGCGCTCGCGGTCGTCTTCGGCGTGCTGCTCGGCGTCGCGATGGCGCGCTCGCGCGCGTTCGATGCGCTGTTCGAGCCCATCTTCAGCTTCGGCTATCCGGTGCCGAAGATCGCGCTCTATCCCATCTTCATCTTCGTCTTCGGGCTGGGCTCGCTGTCGAAGGTGATGATGATCTTCTTGGAGTGCCTCTATCCCATCACCGTCAACGCGTTCTACGGCATGCGCGCGGTCGACCGCGTCCATGTCTGGGCCGCGCGCAACATGGGTGCCTCGGAGCGTCAGGTCTTTTGGCGCGTGCTGCTGCCGGGCGCGGCGCCGTCGATCTTCGCCGGCCTGCGCGTGGCGCTGCCGATCTCGCTCATCGTCGTCATCATCACCGAGATGATCGGCGAAAGCCGCGGCTTGGGCTACTACATCAGCTACGCCTCGGCCTCGTTCGAATACGCGACCGCCTTCGCCGGCGTCGCCGCGGTGGCCGTCATGGGCTTCACGCTCGACCGCGTGCTGGTGTGGCTGCGCAACCGCCTGATTTTCTGGGAGCGCGGCGCCGCCTTCATCGGCGGGGCATGAGGTCGTCGGACATCGCACAAGCGGGCGGCCCGTGCG
This sequence comes from Alphaproteobacteria bacterium, assembly GCA_036555425.1. Taxonomy (GTDB): domain Bacteria; phylum Pseudomonadota; class Alphaproteobacteria; order Bin65; family Bin65; genus SBBV01. Next base: position 7,526 of record DATBLL010000277.1, read on the forward strand.
GCGGCGGCATGTCGCCGTCTCGGCGCCGGGCGTTGCAATCGCCGCGCCCCGGCGAGTATGTTTGCGTAGGCCGCGTCGAATAAGCGGCTGAAAAGATTGGAAACGCCCGGGTTCGGGTCCTGGCACTGCCGGGGCCCCACGGGCGTTTCTTTCCTTGAACGCGCGTGAAGGAGCAAGCTTGTGGCCATTCCCGGTCCCGTCGCGAGCCGTTTCGGGCTCGACACACTCGGTCTCAAGACCAAGGGCAAGGAATTCTGGAACCTCGTCCCGGCCAGCCTCTACGAAGAGGCGGTCCGGCGCGGCGAAGGCATGGTCGCCGAGGGCGGCCCGCTCGTGGTGCTGACCGGCGAGCACACCGGCCGCTCGCCCAACGACAAGTTCATCGTCCGCGACGCCGGCACCGAGCGCGAGGTCGATTGGGGCAACGTCAACCGCCCGATCAGCGCCGAGAATTTCGACCGCGTGCACAGGAAGATGCTCGACTACCTGGCGGCGCGCGATCTCTTCATCGCCGATTGCTACGGCGGGCACGATGCGAAGTACCGCCTCTCGGTGCGCGTGGTGACCGAGAACGCGTGGCACGCGCTGTTTTCGCGCACGATGTTCATCCGCGTGCCGTTCGCCGAGCAGGCCGGCTTCAAGCCGGATTTCACGATCCTGCACGCACCCGACCTCTTCGCCGATCCCAAGACCGACGGCACGCGCACCGGCACCTTCATCCTCATGAATTTCGCCAAGCGGCTCGTGCTGATCGGCGGCACCTCCTATGCCGGCGAGATCAAGAAATCGGTGTTCTCGATCCTCAACTACTACCTGCCGCCGCAGGGCGTGCTGCCGATGCACTGCTCGGCGAACATCGGCAAGAAGGGCGACACGGCGATCTTCTTCGGCCTCTCCGGCACCGGCAAGACGACGCTCTCGGCCGACAGCGCGCGCACGCTCATCGGCGACGACGAGCACGGCTGGTCCGACAACGGCGTGTTCAATTTCGAGGGCGGCTGCTACGCCAAGGTCATCAAGCTCTCGCCCCAGGCCGAGCCCGAGATCTACGCCACGACCAAGATGTTCGGCACCGTGCTCGAGAACACGGTGATGGATCCGGCGACGCGGACGCTCGATCTCGACGACCAGCGCTACACCGAGAACACGCGCGCCTGCTATCCCGTCGACTACATCCCCAACATGGCGCTCGACGGGCGCGGCGGGCATCCCTCCAATGTCGTCATGCTCACGGCGGATGCGTTCGGCGTGCTGCCGCCGGTTTCGCAATTGTCGCCCGAGCAGGCGATGTATCACTTTCTCTCGGGGTACACGGCGCGCGTGGCCGGCACCGAGAAGGGTGTCAAGGAGCCGCAGGCGACGTTCTCGGCCTGCTTCGGCGGGCCGTTCATGGCGCGGCATCCTTCGGTCTATGCGAAGCTCTTGGGCGAGCGGATCGCGCGCCACGGCGCCAAGTGCTGGCTGGTCAACACCGGCTGGTCGGGCGGCGGCTACGGCGTCGGCGAGCGCATGAAGATCGCGCACACGCGGGCGATGATCCGCGCCATCCTCGACGGCAAGCTCGCGGTGGCGCCGTTCGCCAAGCATCCGAATTTCGGCGTGCTGATGCCCGAGGCTTGCCCCGACGTGCCCGCCGACGTGCTCAACCCCAAGAACACCTGGCGCGACAAGGCGGCCTACGATCAGGCCGCACGCGAAGTGGCGAAGCGCTTCGAGACCAACTTCGCCAAGTTCGAGCCCTATGTCGACGGCCGGGTGAAGGCCGCGGCCATCCACGCCGCGGCTTGAGCGCGGCTTGCGGGCCGCCGCTACATGCACCAGGCGAGCAGGCCGTTCTTGATCAGCTCGTCATAGGCCGGAAGGAAGAAGCCGTGCCAGGCCGCCACTGCGGCGGCCAGGACGGGCTCGGCCAGGACCACGCCGGCAGCCACCCCGGCAAACGCGGCGCCGGCTTCGAGCAGGCGGCGCCTGCCGGTGGTTACGCGCCGGTTCGTCTCGGCCGTGGCGGCTGAAAAAGCGGGTGGCATGGCCCCGTCAATATAGGGGCTCTGCGCCGGGCCGGCCAGCGCTAGCGGCGGCTGGGGCGGCGGAGCGGGGTGAGCGCGTAGGTCTGGCGCTCGGCGCCGCGCGCGATCACGCGGCCGCCCGCATCGAGCGCCGCGACGCGCATCTCGTAGACGATCGAGGATTGCGACGGGCAGGGGCCGCGATAGGACTTCAAGGCGCCGGCCGCGATCACGCCGTCCTGCGCGGCCTCCACCTCGCCGCCGCCGTGGCGGCTGATCGCCGCGTCCGTGTCGACCAGCTCGACGCGGAAGCGCCGCGTCGCCGCGGGAAAGTCGCGCACGACGATGCGCGGCGAGACGTTCGAGCAGGGCTGGACGCCGGTCCAGCTGAACTCGACGCCGAGCTCGGGCGCGCCGGGCGGCGCCCGCTGCTCCGTGGCGCAGGCGGCGGCAAGCAGCGCGATGGCGATGGCGGCGAAGCGCATAGGATGGCGGGCAATCGAAACGCGGCAGCCCGGCCGCGCCGCGCGCCGCCGGGCTCGCCCGCGCAAACCTAGTTCCTCGTGCTGCCCGGGTTGCCCGGCGCCGACTCGGTGTCCGGCGCGGGCGCGGTCTTCTTCTTCGGCGCCTTGGCCATGACGACCTTCTTCTTGATCCGTTTCTTGTGCTTGACGACGTGCTTCTTCACGTGATGCCGCTTCTTCACGACCTGCTTCTTGCGCACGGTCTTCTTCTTCGCCGTGGTCTTAGGCTTGACCGTGTCCGAATCGGTCGGCGTCGTCGCGAGCGGCACGGTGTTGGCGAGCGCCGTGCCCGCGCCGAACGCGGCGAGGGCCGTCGAGAGCAGCAGAATCTTGAGGATTCGCATCAGGTTAGTCCCCATATCTCCGGGTTGAGCGGGCCCGCTTCTACGCCCGCCCGGCACGGCGCGCAAGCGGCGATACGTAAAATCTACGAGGTCGGAACCGACGCCGTGCCTCCGACCAGGCCGTTTGGCCGTGGCCAAGGCAGATCAGTGAACAGCGAGGCGGCGAGACTGGGAGGAAGAAGAAAAAAGGGGGATCAACCACGGAGAGCGCGGAGGACACGGAGAAGAAGAAAAAGCGCGCCATCGGCGCGCCACGTTCCGTCTCCGTGTCTTCCGTGCT
>DATBLL010000284.1:0-4656 GCA_036555425.1 Alphaproteobacteria bacterium
GACTTGACCTGCCAGGTGGCGTGCCAAGTTCCGCATGGCGACGGCTCCAACGGCAGCTTCAATCCCAGCGACTGGATGGAGCCCAAGGAGCAGCGCAAGGTCGACGCGTTCATCGTCTACGCCATGGCCGCCGCCACCCAAGCGCTGAAAGACGCGGGCTGGCAGCCGACCGCTTATGAAGATCAAATCCGCACCGGCGTCCTGATCGGCTCGGGCATCGGCGGGCTCCAGGCGATCTACGAAGCGTCGATCCTGTTGAAGGAGCGGGGACCGCGGCGCATCTCGCCCTTCTTCATCCCCTCGGCGCTCATCAACCTCGCCTCGGGCCAGGTTTCGATCCGCCACGGCTTCAAGGGACCGAACCACGCGGTGGTGACGGCGTGCTCGACCGGCGCGCACGCGATCGGCGACGCGGCGCGGCTCATCCAGTTCGAGGATGCCGACGTGATGGTGGCGGGCGGCGCGGAAGCCTCGATCTCGCGCTTGGGCGTCGCCGGCTTCGCGGCCGCGCGCGCGCTTTCGACCGGGTTCAACAACCGGCCCGAGGCGGCCTCGCGCCCGTGGGACAAGGAGCGCGACGGCTTCGTCATGGGCGAGGGCGCCGGCATCCTCATCTTGGAAGAGCTCGAGCACGCGAAGAAGCGCGGCGCCCGCATTTACGCCGAGGTGATCGGCTACGGGCTCTCGGGCGACGCCTATCACGTGACCGCGCCGGCCGAGGACGGCAGCGGCGGCTACCGCGCGATGCGCATGGCGCTCAAACGCGCCAAGCTCAATATCGAGGACATCGACTACGTCAACGCCCACGGCACCTCGACGCCGCTCGGCGACGAGATCGAGCTCGGCGCCGTTAAGCGTTTGTTTGGGCAGCACGCGTACAAGCTCAGCATGTCGTCCACCAAGTCGGCGATCGGCCACCTGCTCGGGGCCGCCGGCGCCGTCGAGGCCATCTTCTCGATACTCGCCATGCGCGACCAGATCGCACCGCCGACGCTCAACCTCGACAATCCGTCCGACGGATGCGATATCGACCTCGTGCCGCGCAAGGCGAAGCAGCGCAAGATCCGCCACGCGCTGTCGAACTCCTTCGGCTTCGGCGGCACCAACGCATCGCTGGTCTTCGCCCCTCCACCCTGACGGAGCCGCCGTGACCGAGCGCGAAGAGGAAGTAGAACGCTCGCACCCCTTCGTCCGCGGCATCAAGCGGCTCTTCGCGCTCGTCGCCGTTCTTGCGCTCGTCGCCGTGGGCGGCGCCGGCTATGGCTGGCATCTCTTCGTCAAGGACGGACCGCTGACCGAGGCGAAGCAGCTCGTCGTCCCCAAGGGCGCCAATATCGAGAAGATCGCCGACACGCTGGCCGAGGCGGGCGTGATCGAAAGCCGCTTCGTGTTCACGACCTGGGTCCGCGTGCTCGGCACGCAAGCCCGGCTGCGCTCGGGCGAATACCGCTTCCCGAAGCGCGTGAGCGCCCAGGACACGATGAACATCCTGATCAGCGGGCGCCAGATCCAGCACCGCTTCACGATCCCCGAGGGACTCACGACCTATCAGGTGCTGGAGCGGGTGAAGAAGGTGGAAGGGCTCGAGGGCGCGCTCACCGAGACCGCGGGCGAGGGCGAGCTTCTGCCCGATACCTATTTCTTCACGCTCGGCGAGACCCGGAACGCCGTCGTCCAGCGCATGAAGGCCGCGATGCAGGACGCGCTCGACGCGGCCTGGGTGCAGCGCGAGGCGAACGGCATCATCAAGGACAAGCGCGAGCTGCTCATCCTCGCCTCGATCGTCGAGAAGGAGACGGGCGACGGCGCCGAGCGCGCGATGGTGGCCGGGGTCTTCGTCAACCGCTTGAAGAAGAACATGCGCCTCGAGACCGATCCCACGGTCATCTACGGCCTCACCGAGGGCAAGGGCGCGCTCGGCCGGCGGCTCCTGAAATCCGATCTCGAGAAGCCGCACCCCTACAACACCTACAAGAACCAGGGCTTGCCGCCCGGACCCATCGCCAGTCCGGGCAAGGCCGCGATCCTCGCCACCGCCCGGCCGGCGCAGCACAGCTACGTCTACTTCGTCGCCGACGGCAGCGGCGGCCACGTCTTCGCCGAGACGAAGGAGCAGCACGACAAGAACGTCGCCAAATGGCGGCAAATCCGGCGCGAGCGCGACCGCGACGAGAAGAACAACAAGAAGGGGAATTGAGCGGCGCCGCTACGCGCCGGCTTCCTTCTTCGGCAGCTTCCTGAACAGCGGATCCAGCCAGCCCGGCGGCAGCGCCGCGATGAGCTGGACCATGACGTGGAGCCGCCACGGAAACGCGACGCGCGCCTTGTTGCGCGCGAGGCCGCGGCGGACGATGGCGGCGGCGCGCGCGGCATCCATGATCAGCGGCATGCGGAACTTGTTGTCCTCGGTCATGCGCGTGCGGACATAGCCGGGGCAGATGACGGTCACTTCGATGCCATGCGCGTGCAATTCCCCGCGCAGCGCCTCGCCCCAGATCTTGACCGAGGCCTTGCTCGCGCAATAGGCGGGCGCGCCCGGAAAGCCGCGAAAGCCCGCGAGCGAGGAGACGATGGCGACCTGGCCGCGCGGCACGGCGCCGGCGCGCGGCTTCGCCAGCATGCGCTCGATCGCGGGCGCCACGGTGTTGACCACGCCGCCCACATTGACGTCGAAGATGCGCCGCGCCTGCTCGGCGCTTTCGCCCTTGCCGCCGCTGCCGGCCGAAATGCCGGCATTGGCGATGACGAGATCGAGCGGCTGCCGGGCGTGCGCGCGGCCGACAAAATCGGCCATGCAAGCGGCGTCGGCCGCGTCGACCGTTTCGGCCAGAACGGAGGCGCCCTTGGCGCGGCATCCGGCGGCGACGGCTGCGCTGCGCGCCACATCGCGTCCGGTCAGCGCGAGGAACGTGCCGGGCGCCGCGTAAGCCAGCGCCAGCGCCTCGCCGATGCCTGAAGACGCGCCGGTGATGAGCACGGATTTGGGATCGCGCATGGAAGGATTTGCTCCGGCCTTGTTGCGTCATGAGCCGCTGTTATAGTGCGGCATGTCCCAGCGTCAGCGCCCCCGACAATAACGCAATACGAAGGAGCGAGCGCGTGACCGTTTCCAGCATGACCGGCTTTGCCCGCGCCGAGGGGCAGATGGGCGTCTATGGCTGGTCGTGGGAGTTGAAGAGCGTCAACGCCAAGGGCCTCGACATGCGCGTGCGCCTGGCGCCGGGCCTCGATTCGCTCGAGGGGCCGGTGCGCGACCGCATCGCCGCCAAGGCCAAGCGCGGCAACGTCACGGCCTCGCTGACGGTGGCGCGGGCACCCGGTTCGGAGCGCGTCGTCGTCAACGAGGCGGCGCTCGAAGCGATGCTCGCGCTGCCGGCGAAATATGCGGGGCGGATCGATCCGGCGCCGCCGCGGCTCGACGCGCTGTTGGCCGTGCGCGGCATCGTCGAGGTCGTCGAGGCGCCCGACACCGAGGAGGAGCGCAACCGGCGCAGCGCCGCGATGCTGGCGACGCTCGACGAGGCGTTGACGCGCCTCGCGGCCGCGCGGCGCAACGAGGGCACGCGCCTCGCGGCGCTGCTGCAAGGCCACCTCGCGGAAATCCGCCGCCTTGTCGACGCCGCCGCGAATGCCGCCGGCGCGCGGCCCGAGCGCCTCCGCGCCAAGCTCGAAGAGCAGCTGAAGCAGCTCCTGGAATCGCGCCCGCCGCTGCCCGAGGACCGCCTCGCGCAGGAGGCGGCGCTGTTGGCCACGCGCGGCGACATACGCGAGGAGATCGACCGCCTGCGGGCGCATTGCGAGGCCGCCGCCGAGACGATGGCCAAGCCCGGCGCCGTCGGCCGCCAGCTCGACTTCCTCGCCCAGGAGTTCAACCGCGAGGCCAACACGCTCTGCTCCAAATCGGCCGATGTGGAGCTGACGCGCATCGGCCTCGAGCTCAAGACGGCGATCGACCAGTTCCGCGAGCAAATCCAGAACGTCGAATAGCCATGGTCGAGAGCCGGCGCCGCGGCCTGATGCTCGTGCTGTCCTCGCCCTCGGGTGCGGGCAAGACGACGATCTCGCGCCGCCTGCTCGCGATCGAGGGCGAGCGCCTGGCCATGTCGATCTCGGTGACGACGCGCAAGCCGCGTCCGGGCGAGGTCGATGGCCGCGACTACCATTTTATCAACCACGCCGACTTCATGGGTATGGCTGCCAACGAGGAATTGCTCGAGCACGCAAACGTCTTCGGCAACTTCTACGGCACGCCGCGCGCGACGGTTGAGGCAGCGCTGGCCAAGGGCCGTGACGTCCTATTCGACATCGATTGGCAGGGCACGCAGCAGCTACGCGAGAAGGCGCGGAGCGACCTCGTCAGCATCTTCGTGCTGCCGCCCACCGTGCGCGAGCTGGAGCGGCGCCTCAGGGAGCGCGCCCAGGATTCGGAGGCGATCGTCGAGGCGCGGATGGCCAAGGCCTCCGACGAAATGAGCCACTGGGCCGAATACGACTACATCGTCGTCAACCGCGATATCGACGCGAGCGTAGCCCAAGTGCGCGCGATCCTCGCCGCCGAGCGCCTGCGCCGCGACCGCCAGATCGGCCTCGGCGACTTCGTGCGCGGGCTGATGCGGAGACCATAGCGCGCGAGACACGATCCCAGGCGCCGGCCCT
>DATBLL010000030.1:0-2509 GCA_036555425.1 Alphaproteobacteria bacterium
GGTTCGCCGTCATCGGGGTCTCAGGCGGCGGACCGCATGCCATCGCCGTTGCGGCGTCCATGCCGGACCGCGTCGCTCTTCTCGCTTTGATCAATCCGGTGGGGCCGATCGCCGAATTTCGAGGAAGCATGCGCATGTCGCGGCTCAATCGCCTCATCTTCACCCGGGTGGGCCGTTTCCCCCCGGCCTCCGCCGCCTTTTTCTGGTCCCTGCGACAGCTGGTACGCTTCGCGCCGGGCATCGCCTATCGGGCGCTGGTGCAGCGGGTCCCTCCCGCCGACCGGAAGGTGCTGGCGCGCGACGAGGTGAAAGCCAATCTTCAGACTGCGCTCAGAGAGGGGTTGAGGCCGGGCATCGACGGCGCGCAACAGGATCTCAGACTGATGTGCGCCCCGTGGGGCCTGGCGCTTCAGGAGATCGACGTGCCGGCTGTCCTGTGGCAGGGCAGTGACGATGCCATCGTGCCGCCTGGGGCCGCCTATCGCCTCGCCGAGATGCTGCCCAATTGCCGGCTCGATGTGATCCAGGGCGGCGGCCATTATTGGGTGTTCAACCAATTCGAGCGCGTCCTCGACGCGGTGCACGCGGCGCTCCGCAGCTAGACGCGCGATCCGGCGGCGCCCCCGACGCAGCCCTTGCCGCCGCGCAGGAAACTTGCCACAACGCGCCCCATGAAAAGCCAGTGGAACGACGCCACCGCACGCGAGATGATCGACAACTACGCCGCCGACGGCGTGGGCGAAGATATCGCGCTGCGGGTCTACACCACGCGCCTCCTCGGCCGCGATCCTCTGCTCGTGCTACATGGCGGCGGCAATACCTCGGTCAAGACGAGGCTCAAGGACGATCTCGGAGCGGAGCACGCGGTCATCGCCGTCAAGGGCTCGGGCGCCGATATGGCCGATATCCATCCTTGGGGCCTGCCCGCGGTGAAGCTCGAGCCGCTCCGCAAGCTCCGCATGCTGGAGGCGCTCTCCGACGAGGCGATGGTCAATGTGCAGCGGCTGAACCTGCTCGATTCCGCCGCGCCGAACCCGTCGGTCGAGACGCTGCTGCACGCTTTCCTGCCGCATAAATTCGTGGACCACACCCACGCCGCCGCCGTGCTCTCCCTGGTGGACCAGCCAGACGGCGAGGCGCTCGCGCGGGAGGTCTATGACGGACGCATGGGGATCGTCCCCTATATCGCGCCGGGCTTCGGCCTGGCCAAGGCCGCGGCCGAGCTGTTCGAGCAGAAGCCCGATGTCGAAGGCCTCATTCTGCACAAGCACGGCATCTTCACCATGGGCGAGACCGCGCGCGAGGCTTATGAGCGCATGATCGAGATGGTGTCGCTCGCCGAGAGCCGGTTGCGCCAGGGCCGGCCCATCGTGTTCCCGGCCCGGCCGCTCGCCGCCGCCACGGGAGAGGCCGCGGAGATCGCGCCCGTCATCCGCGGCGCCGCCGCGATCAAGACCGAAGGCGGCGAGCCGATACGCTTCGTCGCCGAGTTCCGCACCGCGCCGGAAATTCTCGCTTACGTCAACGGCGCCGATCTCGCGTCCTACAGCCAGCGCGGCGTGGTCACGCCCGACCACATCATCCGCACCAAGAACCGGCCGCTCGTGGTGCCGCAGCCGGAAGCGGGAAAGCTCGACGACTTCGCCGCCGCCCTGCGTGACGCGGTCGGCAAGTTCAGCGCGGAATACGATGCGTATTTCGCCCGCGAAAACGCCGCGGTCGGCGGCACCAAGTCCAAGCTCGATTCATCGCCGCGCGTCGTGCTCGTCCCCGGGGTCGGCCTGTTCGGCCTGGGCCGCACCGCGAAAGACGCAGCCATCGCCGCCGATCTCGCGGAAAACACCATCAAGGTGGTCACTGACGCCGAGGCGATCGGCCGCTACGAGCCGCTGCCCGAGAGCGATCTCTTCGCCCTGGAATATTGGAGCCTCGAGCAGGCGAAGCTGAAAGGGGCGGTGGCCAAGGCGCTCACCGGTCAGGTCGCGCTCGTGACAGGCGCGGGCGCGATCGGCGCCGCCACGGCGAAAGCGTTGGCGGCGGAGGGCGCCGCCGTCGCCATCCTCGATATTCGGGGCGAGTCGGCCGAGAAGGCGGCCCATGCGATCAAGGGGCTCGGGCTCGAATGCGACGTGACCAAGCCAGAGGAGGTGAGGGCGGCCTTCGTCGCGCTGTGCGAGCGTTTCGGCGGCGCGGACATTCTCGTGTCGAATGCCGGGGCGGCGTGGCAAGGACGGATCGGCGAGGTCTCCGACGACCTCTTGCGCAAGAGCTTCGAGCTCAATTTCTTCGCGCATCAGACCGTCGCCAAGGAGGCGGTCCGCACCATGCTGAAGCAGGGCACGGGCGGCGCGCTGCTGTTCAATCTCTCCAAGCAGGCGGTGAACCCCGGAGCGAATTTCGGGCCTTATGGCCTGCCCAAGGCGGCGGCCATGTTGCTCATGCGCCAATATGCGCTCGATTACGGCGCGCACGGCATCCGCTCGAACGGCGTGAACGCCGACCGCGTCAG
>DATBLL010000034.1:0-29032 GCA_036555425.1 Alphaproteobacteria bacterium
CCTCCTACGCGGGCGCGCTCGGCGTCACCTCATCCTCCGGCCCGGGCGTGGCGCTCAAGACCGAGGCGATCGGCCTCGCGATCGCGACCGAGCTTCCGCTCGTCATCGTGAACTCGCAGCGCGGCGGGCCCTCGACGGGCCTTCCGACCAAGACCGAGCAGTCCGACCTCTATCAATCGGTGTTCGGCCGCAACGCCGATGCGCCGCTCCGCGTCATCGCCGCGCATTCGCCCGGCGACGCGTTCGAGGTCGCGATCGAAGCCGTGCGCATCGCCGCGCACTACATGACGCCGGTGATCCTCTTGACCGACGGTTACATCGCCAACGCTTCCGAGCCGTGGGCGATTCCGGACGTCTCGAAGCTGGCGCCGTTCCCGGTGAAGTTCCGCACCGACGCGGAAGGCTTCCATCCGTTCAAGCGCGACGAGAAGCTCGTGCGCAACTGGGCCAAACCGGGCACGCCGGGGCTGATGCATCGCATTGGCGGCATCGAGAAGGACTACAATTCGGGCAACATCTCCTACGAGCCCGAGAACCACCAGAAGATGACCGACGTGCGGCGCAACCGCATCCTCGGCATCGCGAAGGACATTCCGCTGCAGAAGGTGGAAGCCGGCAACACCAAGGGCCGCCTCGCCGTCGTCGGCTGGGGCTCGACCTACGGCCCGATCAGCCGCGCGGTCGACCGCTGCCGCGCCGACGGCCTCGACGTCTCGCACATCCATCTCCGCTACATCTGGCCGCTGCCGCGCAACATGGGCGAACTGCTCAAGGGGTTCGACCAGGTCATCGTGCCCGAGATGAACGACGGCCAGCTCGTCACCTTGCTGCGCTCGCAATACCTCGTGCCCGCGCAGGGCCTCAACAAGGTGACCGGCAAGCCGTTCAAGATCGGCGAGATCGAGGCGGCGATCAATCAGCGGCTGGCGCAGTAGCGCCGGTCGAGCGGAGAGTTGACATGAACGTTCAGACGCCTCCCACCAAGCTCCTGCCCAAGGACTATGCGTCCGACCAGGACGTGCGCTGGTGCCCGGGCTGCGGCGACTACGCGATCCTGCGGGGCGTGCAGAAGGCGCTCGCCGACATCGGCGCCGACCCGGCCCAGACCGTGTTCGTCTCGGGCATCGGCTGCGCGGCGCGCTTCCCCTACTACGTCGCGACCTACGGCTTCCACACGATCCATGGCCGCGCGCCCGCGATCGCGACCGGCGTCAAGCTCGCCAACCCGCACCTCACCGTGTTCGTGGTGGGCGGCGACGGCGACGGGCTCTCGATCGGCGGCAATCACACGATGCACGCGATCCGCCGCAACGTCGACATCAACTACCTCTTGTTCAACAACGAGATCTACGGACTCACCAAGGGCCAGTATTCGCCGACCTCGCGGCTCGGCACGCGCTCGCCCTCGACGCCGACCGGTTCGATCGACCCGCCGGTCTCGGCCCTCCAATTCGCGATGGGGGCCAATGCGCGCTTCATCGCGCGCACGATCGACCGCCGCCAAGACCACATGCCGGGCGTGCTCTCGCGCGCGGCGGCGCACAAGGGCTGCTCCTTCGTCGAGATCATCCAGAACTGCATCGTCTACAACGACGGCGCCTTCGACAGCTTCGCCGAGAAGGACGTGAAGGACGACCAGCAACTCGAGCTCCAGCACGGCAAGCCGATGATCTTCGGCAAGGCCAAGAACAAGGGCATTCATTTCAATCCCAAGTCCATGTCGCTCGAAGTGATCGAGATCGGCAAGGATGGAAAGACGCTCGACGACGTCATCGTCCACGACGAGACCAACCGGATGCTGGCGGTGATGCTGTGCCAATTGGAGCAGCCGAATTTCCCGGTGCCGATCGGCGTCCTCTACTGCAACCCCGCCAAGGCCTACGAAGACGCCGTGTGGGGGCAGATCGCGACGGCCAAGGAGAAGCTCATGGGCAAGCCGGCCGATCTGAATGCGATGCTCAGGAAGGGCGCCACCTGGACCGTGGCGGCGTAAGAGACGGCCAGCGGCGGGCGATCGCACAAGCCGGCGCCGCGCGGCCGCAAAGGGTCGGGCGCGGACGGGCTGGCGCATTCCGCCTTCGGCGGCCGCTCACGGGGCGGCGCAAGCGCCCCGGCGCCGAGAATTGCGACCGTTGAACACGCCCAGCGGCAATTAAGCGAATTTTAATTACGCCGGGAAAGAATTGCGCCCGGGATCCGTCTGACATTTTCAGTCCGCGCGGCGCGCAGCCGGTGCGGGCGTGCGGGGACGTCCGTTGCGACCCGAAAAACGCTTGGCGGTGGTCGGGCTTGGCTATGTCGGATTGCCGCTCGCCGTCGCATTGGCAAAGCATTTCGACGTGATCGGCTACGACGCCGACCGGCGCCGCGTTGCCGACCTGCGCGGCGGCATCGATCGCAGCGCGGCGGTGACGCCGTCCGCGCTCGCTTCGACGCGGCTCGAAGTTACGTCCGACGAGGCGCGCCTCGCCGGCGCCGACATCTTCTTCATCGCCGTCCCGACCGTGCTCGATGCGAAGCGAAGCCCCGATCTTTCCGTCGTCAAGCAGGCGACCGCCCTCGTTGCGCGCCACATCATGCGCGGCGGCATCTTCGTGCTCGAGAGCAGCGTGGCGCCGGGCACGACCGAATCCGTCTGCGCGCCGATCCTGGCCGCGCAGTCCGGCCTCGGCCCGGGGCAAGACTTCTTCCTCGCCTACTCGCCCGAGCGCGTGAACCCAGGCGACGACGAGCACACGGTCGAGCGCATCACGAAGATCGTCGCGGCGCAGAGCCCCGAGATCGCCGCCGAGCTGGCGCGCATCTACGGCAAGGTCACCGGCGGCAAGGTCTTCATCGCCAAGAACATCAAGACGGCCGAAGCCGCCAAGCTCTTCGAGAACATCCAGCGTGACGTCAACATCGCCTATGTCAACGAGGCGGCGATGATCTTCAATCGGATGGGGATCTCCATCCACGACGTGATCGACGCCGCCAAGACCAAGTGGAACGCCTTGGGCTTCCGCCCCGGCCTCGTTGGCGGCCACTGCATCAGCGTCAATCCCTACTACCTCGCCGAAGCCGCGCGCGCCTCCGGCTTCGAGCCGCACTTCTTCATGAAGGCACGCGAGATCAACGACGGCTTCGCGCGCTACGTCTCGGGCGAGGTCGCGCGCCGCGTGGCGCCCGCCTCGCGCATCCTGGTGCTCGGCCTCGCCTTCAAAGAAGACGTGGGCGACACCAAGGAAACGCTGGTGATCGACATCGTGCGCTCGCTTGCCGCCGCCGGGCACAAGGTGGAGGTGCACGATCCCTTGGCCAGCGCCGAGGAAGTCTCGTACCGCTTCGCACTCCGCCTTCTCCCCTCTCTGGACAAGGCCGGCTCCTTTCACGCCGTGCTCGGCGCCGTGGCGCACCGGGCCTATCGCGCGATGACGCGCGAGGCCCTGGTCGCGCTGCTGCAGCCCGGCGCGCTCGTCGCCGACATCAAGGGCATGTGGCGCGCGCTCGAACTGCCACCCGAATACCGGCGCTGGACCCTGTGAGGCCGACGATGCCGCACCGAAACCGTACCGGCCAGGGAGGCCGCTGATGCACGTTCTCGTCACCGGAGGAGCCGGGTTCATCGGCTCCCACCTCGCGGAGTGGCATTTTCGCCGCGGCGACCGCGTTCACGTGGTCGACGACCTAAGCACCGGGCGCGCGGAGAACCTCGCCTGGGCGGCGAACGACCCCCGCTTCCGCTTCGACGAGGCGGATATCCGCACTTGGCACGGCTTGGAGGCGGCGTGCCAATGGGCCGACCGCATCTATCACATGGCAGCGATCGTCGGGGTCAAGAAGGTGCTGAAGGATCCGGTTCGGGTCGTGGACGTCAACGTCCACACCACCGAATTCCTGCTCCACGCCGTCGAGAAGGCGCGCTGGATGCCCGAGATTGTGCTCGCCTCGAGCTCGGAGGTCTACGCGCACAGCACCAGCGAGGAATTTTCCGAGCGGGACGACATCATCATGCGCGGGGTGAGCGAGCTGCGCTGGACCTACGCCATCAGCAAGTTCGCCGACGAGTTCCTCGCCTCGGTCTATTGCCGCCGCCTGAAGCAGAAGATCGTCATCGTCCGCCTGTTCAACACGATCGGGCCGCGCCAAGTCGGAACCTACGGCATGGTGGTGCCGACCTTCGTCGGCCAGGCCGTGGTCAACGACGACATCACGGTCTACGGCGACGGGACGCAGAAGCGCTCGTTCTGCGACGTGCGCGATGCCGTTGAGATCCTGACCCGCCTCGCCGCGAATCCGACCGCGCACGGCCAGGTCGTCAACGTCGGCAACGCGCAGGAGATTTCGATGACCGAGCTCGCGAAGCTCGTGCGTGCGCGCGCGGGGTCGAGCTCCAAGATCACCTACACGCCCTATGTCGAGGCCTATGGCGATGGATTCGAGGACATCATGCGGCGCCGGCCGGCGCTGAAGCGCCAGGAGGAGCTCTCGGGCTACAAGCCGCAATACCTGCTCAACCGCACGATCGACGACCTCATCGCCATCGCGCGCCAGAGGGCGGCTGAGCTCTACCGCGCGACGGTGCGCTGAGATGGCGCAAGCCCCTTATTTCGTCGTCAGCCCGAACACGCTGCTCAGCCTCGTCGGCCTCGCGTGCCGGCGCGGCGAATTCAAGCGCGTGCCGCCGCGCTCGCGCGAGGTCAAGATCGACGTCGTCATCCCGGCGCGCAACGAGGCGCGGCTCATCCCGATCGCGCTCGATTCGCTTGCGCGCCAGACGCGGCGGCCCGACCGCGTCATCCTGTTCGACGACAACAGCAGCGACCGCACGGTCGAGTTCGCCGAGGCTGTGTGCAAGGCCAACGGGCTCAACCTCGAAATCCACCGCCGCAAGGTGCAGGAAGGCAAGACGCCGAGCGTGCGCCAAGTTGCCTTCCGCTCGGATGCGGAGATCGAGTTCGTGCTCGACGGCGACACCGTGCTCGTCGACGACAATTATGTCGAGCGCGTCGCCGACGTGCTGCTGAGCGACCGCCAAGTCGCCGCCGTCTGCGGCCTCGTGAAGCCGCTCTACGAGCGCAATCGCGCCGCCTGGTTCCGCTCGGAGCGGCTGCGCCCGCTCGCCGATCTCTTGCGCCAGGACGAGCCCCCGGGCTTTCGCGCCTGGCTTCGCCGCGGCGCCCGCGCCATCACGAATCTCTACCGCGACGTGCTGTACTTCTTCCTCCAGCACATCATCTATCGCGGCCAGCTCGGCTTGTTCGGGACGATGATCAATCCGGTCGGCTGCGCTGTCGCCTACCGGCGGAAATACCTGCGCGGCGTGTTCGAGCACTTCAAGCCGACGCTCGGCGACAATCTCACGGTCTCGGAGGACATCTTCATCGGTTTCGCCTTCGCGCAGCAGGGCTTGCGGAACGTGCAGCTCGAGGACATCGCCTGCCGCTCCATGGAGCCCGAGGCGCAGCGCGCGCCGCGCCAGGTAATCCTCTGGAGCTCGGCCTTCGTGCAGTGCTGCTACCATTTCCCGGCGCTGCTCGCGAGCCCGGTGAAGCGTATCGCGGGCATGTTCGGCCGCAAGGCGCCGGCCGAGCCGGCGCCCGACCCCGCGCAGGGCTGGCAGACCAGCCGCGAACAGGAAACCCGCACCCACGGCCGCCCCATCGGCTGGAGCATCTGCCTCGAACTGTTCGAGAAGGCGAGCTTCCCCCTGGCGCTCATCGCGATGCTGTCGCTGCAATGGTGGGAGGCGCTGTGGATCACGCTCGCCGCCGAAACCGGCGTGCTCGCGCTCCTCTCTTTCGTCACTGCGCGGCGTGAGGCCCCGATCATGGCGGTCAAGACCGTCATCGCGGCGCCGCTGCGCTACGGCTCCATCCTATTCGACCTCGTGACTTTCGCCCGCTTCTTCCACGACATCGTCGTTCACGGCGGCCAACGTTGGCGCAAATAGCATGATCCTCCGAGCCGCCCTCGTTACTGTTGCGCTCGCCGGCGCGCCCGCGCTGGCGCTGGCGCAAACCGTTCCCCATGCCGGCCTCGCCGCCGAAGGCCAGAAGCAGTGGGAGCGCGCGCTGGCGATCTATCGCGCCGTGCTCGCGCGCGAGCCGCAGCGCCACGATCTCTGGCTCCGAGTCTCCGACATCGAGGCCCATCTCGGCCGCAAGCTCGCCGCCGCCGAGGCGCTGCGGTCCGCGGCCGAGGCGAAAAGGATCGACGCGGCGCTGTGGCGGCGGACGGCCAATGCGTTCTCGGCCGCCGACCGGCCGCGCGATGCGCTCGCGGCGCTCGACCGCGCGCGCTCTCTCGAGCCCGGCCGCATCGGAGACGTCTTGATGCGCGCCCAGCTCGCGACCTGGCTCGGCGACTACCAAGCGGCGGCGGAGGCCTATGAAGAGCACCACCGGCGCACGCAGGAGCCGGCCTCGCTGCTGAACCTCGCGCGGGTGCTCGGCTGGCTGGGTCGGACCGACGCGTCCTCGCGGCGCTTCCGTGCCTATCGCGCGCTGCGTCCCGACGATGCCGCCGCCTCGCTCGATCATGCGCGGCTCGAAGGCTGGCGTGGGAACTTCGCCGTGGCGCTCGACATCCTCGACGACTATCGCCGGCGGCACGGCGAGACGCTGGCCTATCGCCAGCTCCGGGCGGAGATCCTGGCCCGCGGCGGCCGCTGGATCGCGGCCAACGCGCTCGTCGACCAGCTGCCCGAGCCGCAGCGCGGTGATTTCACCGCGCACTTCACACGCGCCCTCGCCGCGCACGAGACCTTTCGCGTCGGTCCCGTTTTCGCCGAGATCGAGGCGGCGCGCCGGCTGCAGCCGGACGATCGCGGCCTCAAAGACCTGACGCGCGCCGCCGAAGCGCGCACGCGGTCGTTCGTCGAGGGCGCGTTCGGCTACGCCGTCGACAGCGACAAGATCCACACCATCACCGGCGGCGCGGTCGCTTCGCTGCGCGTCAGCAACCGGCTCTATCTCGAGGCCGGCGGCATCACCGACACGCTGCGCGCGCAGCGCGGCTCGGGCCTCGACGCCGTCGACGGCAGGCGCTGGGCCGCGGTCTACCGCGTCTGGGGCGGCGTGCGCGGCGCGCTCTCGGACGAAGTTTGGGGCTCGCTGAGGCTCGGCTCGACGCTGACCAACACCGGCGACAGCGCCTTCTACTACGCCGGCGCCCTCGAAGCGCGGCCCCTTGACGGCCTCCTCTTCCGGCTCGACGCCGACCACGACTACTACGCGGTGTCGCCGCGCGCGATCTCGCGCGGCATTCAGCGCTACGGCAATCTCCTGACCGTGATCTGGCAGTTTCCCGACCTGCGCCACACGCTGGTGCTGTCGGGCGGCTACGATTTCTTCAGCGACGGCAACCGGCGCTGGTCGGCGGTCGTCGAGCCGCGGCGCGCGATCCTGCGCACGCAGCATTTCAACCTCGACATCGGGGTCAGCAGCCGCTGGACCGGATTCCGGCACGACTTCAACAACGGCTACTACGATCCGATCCTCTATCAGCAGTATCTCGTCGTCCTCTACGGCTACGTCAAGCTGAGCGACGACGACGGCATCGCGATCTCGGTGGCACCCGGCGTGCACAAGGATGAGCAGATGAATCACTACGCGCCGAGCGGCTCGGTGCAAGCCGAGGCGACATTCGGCATCTACCGCGCGTGGCAACTGAAGCTCGCCGGCGGCACCGGCTTCGGCATCGGCGTGAACGAGCGCACCTATCAGCGCAGCTACGGCACGATCCACCTGCTGCGCCGCTTCTGAGCGGCGCCGGCCCCGCGGCCCGCCGGCTTGACCGCGGGCGCCGTTCTCCGCGTCGGCACCGATTCATGCAAATTCGGCACGTCCGTGGCATGATGAGCGGGTCATTCGTGGAGAAAGCGCAATGCGCGGCACGACGAAAATCCTCGTCCTTTTCGGCGTCATCTTCGTGCTGGTCGGCGGCGGGATCATGTTCGTCATTTGGCGCATGACCAGCTCGGCCATGCACTCCGCCACGCGCACGCGCGATCCCGCGGCCATGATGTCGACGATCGGCGACACCATCGTCTGGACCGTCGTGCCGATCGTGCTCATCACCGCCGTGGGCCTCGTCGTCTTCTTCGTCTTCGTGCGCCGGTTCATGGGCGCCAATCAGCGCCTCGTCGCGAGCGGCATTCCCGGCACCGCGCTGGTGCTCGACGTACGCGACACGGGGGTGACGATCAACAACATCAACGCGGTGCTCGAAGCGCGCCTCTTGGTCACGATCCCCGGCCGCGCGCCCTACGAGGCCACGGTCGAAGTGACGCTGGGCCGCATGAACTGGGGCGCGCTGCAGGCCGGCATGACCGTGTCGGTGAAGGTCGATCCCAAGCATCCAGCGCGCGTCGCGATCGATTGGGGCGGCAGCCGCGGCAGCGGCCTCGCCGGCATGACGCCGAATCTCGGGTCGCAGGTGCAGCTGGGCGGCGCGGCGGAGATGGCGGTGGGCGCGCCCGGCGCGGTCGCGACGCCGGGCGGAAACTTCGCGATCCCCGGCGTCTCGGGCGCGATGCAGGCCGAGACAGTGCGCGACGCGGCCGATGTGATCGCCGCCGGCGAGCGCGCCGAGGCCACGATCCAGGCCGTCTCCAACACCGGCGCCACCGCCGGGCAGATGGTGCCGAACATCGAGCCCGAGAAGGCCGGCGATCCCATGGTCTTCGTCGCGATGCAGGTGCAGCCGCGGAAGGCCGCCGCCTTTGCCGCCCAGGGCATCTATCGCGTGCCCAAGCACAAGCTCGGCGCGCTCGCGATCGGCCGGCGCGTTGCGGTCGCCTACCTGCCCGGCCAGCCGCAGAGCGCCACCATCGACTGGTCGCGCGTCTGAACGCGAAGCCGTCGCGTCAAACAGCGCGGCGGCGCGGCACCAGCCAGGCGAGGATGCAGAGGAGGCCCGCAGCCACGACCATGCTGGGGCCCGTCGGCGTATCCCAGCGGAACGAGCCCCAGAGGCCACCGGCGACGGAGAGCGCGCCTGCGAGCGCCGCCAGCAGCGCCATCTGCTCGGGCGTCTTGGCGAAGCGGCGTGCCGTCGCGGCCGGGATCACGAGGAGGGCCACCACGAGCAGGATCCCGACCATGCGCCCCGAGACCGCGATGACGAGCGCCAGCAGCAGCATCAGCAGCAGGTTGATCGCGTCGACGCGCACGCCGTCGATGCGCGCCAGCTCGTCGTGCAGCGTCGCCGAGAGCATCGGGCGCCAGAACCACGCGAGCGCCGCCAGCGCCGCCGCCGCCGCCGCGTAGATCGCGACGAGATCGGCCGCGCGCACCGCGAGGATATCGCCGAACAGGAACGCGAAGAGATCGAGGCGCACGGTGCCGGCCGCCGAGACGACGATGATGCCGGCCGCGAGGGTCAGCGAGGCGAGGATGCCGAGGATGGCGTCGCTGCCGAGCCGGCGGTCGCGCTGTGCTACGCCCAGGACGAGCGCCGCCAGCGCCACGGCCACGATCATGCCGAGGATGACGTCGACCTCGAAGAAGAAGCCGAGCGCCACGCCGAACAGCGAGGTGTGCGCCAGCGTCTCGCCGAAATAGGCCATGCGCCGCCAGATGACGAAGCAGCCGTAAGGCCCCGCCACGACCGCGACCCCGAGACCGGCCAGCAGCGCACGGACGAGAAAATCGTCCATCAGCGGCGCGCCTCGTGCCGTGGAGGCGAGGATTCACCACGGAGGCACGGAGGCACGGAGAAGAGTCCTTCGCGCGCCTTTGGCGCGCGACACCTGCCTCTCCGTGCCACCGTGCCTCCGTGGTTGTCTTCTTTCTCAATGCGCATGGTCGTGTTTGTGCTCGTGCTCGGTGTGGACGTGGCCGTCCACGTCGTGGACATGATCGTGCTTGTGGGCGTAGATGGCGAATTCCTGCGAAGCCGGGCCGAACAGCGCGAGATATTCCGGGTGGCGCGCCACCGCCTCGGGCTGGCCGGTGCAGCAGACATGGCGGTTCAGGCACACCACCGTGTCGGTCGCGGCCATGACGAGATGCAGATCGTGCGAGACGAGGACGACGCCGCAGCTGCGCTGGTCGCGCAGCGCCGCGATCCAGTGATAGAGTTCGGCCTGGCCGGCAACGTCGATGCCCTGCGCCGGCTCGTCCAAGACCAGCAGCTCCGGTTCGGCGAGCAGCGCGCGCGCGAGCAGCAGGCGCTGGAACTCGCCGCCCGAAAGCGCCTGCACCGCGCGGCCGGCGATATGCGCGATGCCGAGCTCGGCCAGCGCCGCGCGCCGCTCGCGCGCGCCGCCGCGCGGGGCGAGGGCGAGGAAGCGCTCGGCCGTGAGCGGCATGGCGCGGTCGATCGCGAGCCGCTGGGGCACGTAGCCGATGCGCAGGCCCGGCCGGCGCTCGACCTTGCCCGAAGTGGGCTTGGCAAGGCCGAGCAGGATCCGCACCAGCGTCGTCTTGCCCGAGCCGTTGGGGCCGATGAGCGAGACGAGCTCGCGCGCATGCACGGCGAGATCGACCCTTTCCAGGATCGACGTGGCGCCCTCGGCGAAGGAGACACCCCGCGCCGCAGCCAGGATTTCGCCGTGCTTCAAGACGAAGGCCTCGCGGCGGCGCGGCAATTGGGGCAGAGGCCCGCGATCTCGACCGTGGCGCGCGTGACGGAAAAGCCGATCTCCCTGGCGCGCGCGGCGATGGCGGTGCCGATGCCGGCGTCATCGAGCTCGGCCGCCGAGCGGCAGCCAGTGCAGATCAGGAACTGGCCGACATGGCGCTCGTTGGGGTCGGCGCAGCCGACATAGGCGTTGAGCGATTCGATGCGGTGGATGAGCCCGTTCTCGACCAGGAATTCGAGCGCGCGATAGACAGTCGGCGGCTGCGCACGCACGCCCCTGTCGCGGAGCTGATCGAGCAGCGTGTAGGCGCCGACCGGCGCGTGGCTCTTCCAGATGAGTTCGAGCACGCGCCGGCGCTGCTCGGTCAGGCGCGCGCCCTTGGCCGCGCATTGGCGCTCGGCCGCGGCGAGCGCGTCGTCGATGCAGAGCGCGTGATTGTGGCCCGGCGGCGCAAAGCCCGTCCGCTCGGCCTTCCGGCCGTGCCCGCGTCGCATGATCGGCATGGCTAACCTCTTGCTGTAAAGCGCTTTTCGCGGCGTGTTGTTATAATATAACGCCTGTCGCGAGCAAAGGCGAGTTTGGAAGAAAACGCGTCGGCCAAAGTGATGCCCGCCAATGCGCATAGGCGGCGCCATCGTCCACGTCGGCGAGGCGCGCCACGAGCGCGTACGTTTGACTTGGCGCAAGATTGGCGAGCGTGTCGGCGAGCGCGTCGGCGCTCGACCAGCGCACGGCGCGGAAGAGACGAGGCATAGCCCGCAGGCGGCGCTCGCCGACGAGCCAGTAGCCGCCGTCCTCGGCCGGTCCGAACACCGCATCGTGGCGGCCGAGCGCCGCGAAGGCCGCGGCGATATGCGCGCGCGCGAGCGAGGGGATGTCGCTGCCGATCAGCACCGCGGGCCCCGGCGGCAGGCGCGCGAAACTGCGCGCCATGCGCGCGCCGAGGTCGCCCGGGCCCTGGGGAACGATGGCGACGCCGCGCGGCAGGAAGCGCCAGCGCCGATGCGCTTGCGCCGCGAACCCATCCGGCGTCACCGCGAGCCAGCAGCGCCACGGCGCGCCGCGCGCGACGCGGAGGATGAGAGCGCGCAAGGTCTCTTCATAGAATGCGAGCGCGGCGGCGGCGCCGATGTCGCGCGCGAGGCGGGTCTTCACCGTGCCCAGGCGCGGCTCCTTGGCGAAGATCACGAGATGGCGCTGCATCGCGTCAGCGCCCGTAGAGCCGAGCCAGCAGGCGCGGCGGCACGCCGAGGAAGTAGAGCGAGACCAGCGCGAGGTTGCGCGCGGGGCGCAGCAGCCAGCCGTCGCGCCGGTAGCGCGCCGCCGAAGTGATCGCCGCGTGCTCGAGGATCACCAGCCGGCGACGCCCGATGCGGCGCGCGAGCGCCACGTCTTCCATCAGCGGGATCGCGGGATGGCCGCCGAGCGCCCAATAGAAGCGTCGCGCGATCAAAAGCCCTTGATCGCCATAGGGCAGCCCGAGCCTGCGCCCGCGCCAGGCGACGCCCTTCTCGATGCGCCGCGCGCGCGGATCGGCGTCGTCGAGCGCGAAGCGAAACGCGGCCGCGCGCTCGGCATTCGCAGGATCGGCCGTGAAGCGCTCGGCGGTGGCGCGCCAGCCCGGCGCGAGGCGCGTGTCTGCATGGAGAAAGAGGAGCCAATCGCCCTTCGCGGCCTCGGCGCCGGCGCGGAGCTGTGGCCCGCACCCGCGCGGCGCCGCGATGACGCGCGCGCCGTGGGCGCGGGCGACGGCGGCGGTTTCGTCGCGCGAACCGCCATCGGCGATCACGAGGTCGATCCCGCCGAGCTCGCCGGCGAGCGCCGCGAGCGTCGGCGCAAGCTCGGGCGCGGCATCGAGCGTGGGAATGATGAGGGAAAGCATCGGGGGCGTGGACAAGCGGCGCGGCCGCCCTCATAGAGGGCGGGTGCCATCATAGAGAGCGCGCCCCAGTCTGCCACCCATGTCCGATCCCGCGCTCATCGATGCCCTGCGGCGCGCCCTGGCGGCGAACCAGCGGTTGGCGCCGCTCGCGTGCGCGCGCATCGCGCCGCTGCCCGGCCGCGGCATCGCGCACGATCATTTCGCCGCCGAGGGCGCCACGCTCGACGGAACCGCGATCGTGCTGCGTGTGCCGCGCGTGAGCCAATGGAGCCTGCCGCCCGCGGACCAACTCGCCTACGAAGCCGCCGCCTTCGCGCGCGCCGAGCCGAGCGGCGTCACGCCGCGTTTCTTCGGCGTCGTGCCGGCGCAGCCCGGCCTTGCCATGGGTGCGCTCGCGGTCGAGCTCATCGCCGGGCGGAAACCTCTCCTGCCGCGCGATCTGCCGCTGCTGGCGGCGACGCTCGCGCGCATCCACGCGCTGCCGGTTCCCGAAGCGGGGCGGCACGCGCCGCTGCGCGTGCACGCCGACCCCGTCGCCGAAACCCTGAAGGCGATCCGCGAGCAGGTCGCTTTCGTGCGCGAGGCGGGCCTCGCCCCCACCGCCGCCGCCGCGATCAAGGCTGAGCTCGCGACCGCCGAAAGCACGGCGCTCATCGCGCGCCCGCCGCCAGTGCTGACGCTGACCGGCAGCGACACGCATCCCGGCAATTTCCTCGTGGCGCATGGCCGCGCGGTGTTCGTCGATCTCGAAAAGGCCCTCTATGGCAACCCCGCGGTCGATCTCGCGCACGCGACGCTCTACACTTCAACCATGTGGGATCCGGATTGCGCGGCGCGGCTCGCGCCCGCCGAGGTCGGCGATTTCTACGCCGCCTATTTCAAGGCGGTGGCACCCGATCTCGCGGCACTCGTAAGGCCGTGGGTGCGCCCGCTGCGCCGGCTCGTCTGGCTGCGCACGCTCACCTGGTGCGTGCGCTGGCGCGTGCTTTCGCGGCGCGAGGACGGCTGGTCCAAGGAGCGGCTGGCACCCGATCACGCCGCCCATATCGAGCGCACGGTCGCCGACTATGTCGACCCCGACCGCATTGCCTCGATTCGGGCCGGGCTCGACGCAGAGGCGGAAATGTTCCGCTCATAGTCCGTTTTCGTTCTTGCTTTATTCGCAATTGTCTTTATGTTTCGAGACGATGGAGCGACCGTCCCGCACCCCGGCCCCCGTTTCGCTCGGCATGCCCCCGTCCGCTGGCATGGGGCGCGCGATCCCGGCCGTGCCCAGCGAGGCGCGGAAGGGCCGCGGCGCCACGGTCAATCCGAGCGGGCGCTTCGAGCGCTATCGGCGCGAGGCCTTCGTCGACGATTGGTCCGATCCCGGCTGGACCGACGGGGGCGGAACCGAATATGTGCCGCCGCCGATCCGCACCGAAGTCGCGGTCGATTCGACCAAGACCATCATCGCCTACAACAATTCGCCCGACATCGGCTTCGACCGCTCGATCAATCCCTATCGCGGCTGCGAACACGGCTGCGTCTATTGCTTCGCGCGCCCGACGCATTCCTATTTCGGGCTTTCGGCCGGGCTCGATTTCGAAACCAAGCTGTTCGCCAAGCCGGAGGCGGCGAAGCTGCTCGAGGCGGAGCTGGCGGCGCCGAAATATGTCTGTCAGCCCATCGCCATGGGCACCAACACCGACCCCTATCAGCCGGTCGAGCGCAGCTTCAAGGTGACGCGCTCGATCTTGGAAGTGCTGGCGCGCTGCGATCACCCAGTCACGATCGTGACCAAGTCGGCGCTGGTGGCGCGCGACATCGACATCCTCGCGCCGATGGCGAAGAAGAACCTCGTCTGGGTCGGAGTGTCGGTGACGACACTCGACCGCGAGCTCGCGCGCCGCATGGAGCCGCGCGCGGCGACGCCAGCGCGTCGCCTCGCCGCGATCCGCGCCCTGAGCGAGGCCGGGGTCCCCGTCGGGGTGATGGTGGCGCCGGTTATTCCCGCCGTCACCGATCACGAGCTCGAGGCGATCCTCGAGGCGGCGCGCGACGCCGGGGCATCCTCGGCCGGCTTCATCATGCTGCGCCTCCCGCACGAGATCAAAGATCTGTGGATGGAGTGGCTCGACGTGCACGCGCCGCTTAAGAAGAAGCGCGTGCTCGATCTCATCCGCGGCATGCGCAAAGGCAAACTGAATGACGGCGAATTCGGCTCACGCTTCCGCCCGACCGGCGGCTATGCCGGCATGGTCCGCCAGCGTTTCATGATCGCCGCCCGCCGGTTGGGCCTCGAGCGCGAAGGCCGCCCGCTCGATTGCACCCTGTTCCAGCGCCCGATCCTGCCCGGCCAGCAGCTCGCGCTGTTCTAGCTTTGGGACCGCGCGCCTCCAGGCGCGCCCTTTCTGCGAGGCCGGAAGGAAGAGCGCGCCTTGAGGCGCGCGGTCCCAATTGCTGGCAGCCGCGGCCCGCACATATTAACGTGCCGCGATGCACGGCACCGGCGACCTCACCGGATTGGCGCTCGTGATGGGCGCGGCGCTGCTCTGCGGCCTCTTCATGCGCCGATTGGGCCAGCCGGCGATCGTGGGCTACATCCTGGCCGGCGTACTGCTGGGGCCGGCGGGCTTCGGCCTCGTCGCCAACCGCGAGACCGTGGGCTTTCTCGCCGAGCTCGGCGTGCTGCTGCTCCTCTTCCTCGTCGCGATGGAGATGAGCCTCTACGCCTTTCGCGAGGTGTGGAAGGTCTCGGCCGCCGCCACCCTGCTGCAGATCACGGCCGGCGTGCTGCTGATGCTGCCGATCACGCTGTTCGGCGGGCTCGGCTGGGCCGACGCCGCCGTCTTGGGCTTCGTCGTGGCGCTCTCGAGCACCGCCGTTGTCATCAAGCTGCTCGAGCAGACGAACATCTTGCGCCAGCCCGTGGGCAAGCTCGTGATCGGCATCCTCATCGCGCAGGATCTCGCGGTCGTCCCGCTCCTGATCGCGGTGACGGTACTGGGCCCCGGCACGTTCAACGCGTGGACCGCGGTCAAATTCGTGCTGGCGCTGGCGGGCGTGGCGGCACTCGTCTATTTCCTCGCGCGGCGGAAGCGCCTTGTCCTCCCGTTGAGCCACGAGGGCACGCCGGCCGAGCTCGTGGCGCTGGGCGGCCTTGCCTTCTGCTTCGGCGGCGCCGCGGTGACCGGCCTCATCGGGCTCACGCCGGCGCTCGGCGCGTTCCTGGCCGGCCTCGTCGTTGGCAACAGCACCGCGCGCCATCCGATGATCGTGAGCACGCGCCCCATCCAGGGCGTGCTGCTGATGGTGTTCTTCCTCTCGATCGGCCTGCTCATCGACTTCCACTTTCTCGCCGAGCATTGGGGCAACCTCGTCCTGCTGCTGCTGGCCGTGACCGTGCTCAAGACCGCGCTCAACATCGGCATCCTGGCCCTGCTGCGCGAGCCCTGGCCGCATGCCTTCATCGCCGGCGTGCTGCTGGCGCAGATCGGCGAGTTCTCGCTCGTCATCGCCAACGCGGCCGAGCGCGGCGGCATCATCTCGGCGGCGCTTGGCCAGACGATCGTCGCCGTGATCGCATTCTCGCTGCTGCTCTCGCCGCTCTGGCTGTTCGCGACGCGCCGGCTGCTGCGCGCCATCATCCTCGGCATGACGTCGCTGCACGACACGCTCGAGGCCGTGCGCAGCCGGCGCCTCACCGCCGCCGCGCGCTTTGCCGCGCGCGTCGTCCGCGGCACGCGTTCGCGCCTGAGCAGCCTCTCCCGCGCGGCATCTCCCCCGGCACCGCCGCCGGCCGCCCTGCCCGGCCCCGCGCATCCGCCCGCGGCCGATGCGAAGGCACCCGGAGCACCGCCCGAGGCGCCTCCGTCGCACCCGGACACACTCATTCCCGGCCGCGGCAGCGGCCTCACCATGCCGCCCGATCCGCCGCCGGAGAAGAAGGCGGAATAAACCGCATTCGTAGGGGCGGGTCTCCGACCCGTCCTGCCGAAGCTGCCCGGCGCATGCGTTACCACCAGGATGTTTGGGGCGCTTTGCCGCGCCAACAATGCCCGGCGGCGAGATGGGCGGGTCGCAAACCCGCCCCCACAATTTACAAATCCTTTGTGGATTGCGGGCATCGCCGCATCTTCCGCCTCGCGCCGCGAATGCGGCTCGCCTAGAATCGCGCGCGCGATCGTAGGGGGCCGCGTGCCGGATCGAAGACTCGAGAAGACGCTGGGGGCGCTGGTGTGCGGCGTCGACGAGGCTGGGCGCGGGCCGCTCGCGGGCCCGGTCGTGGCCGCGGCCGTGATCCTGCCACCGCGTCTGCCGCGCGGGCTTTCGTCGGGCATCGACGATTCGAAGAAGCTCACCCGCGAACGGCGCGAGGAGCTCTACGGCGGCATTCGCGAGTGCTGCAGCGTTGGGGTCGGCGAAGCTTCGGTCGCGGAGATCGACCGGCTCAACATCTTCCACGCCGCGATGCTGGCGATGCAGCGCGCGGTGGCGGCGCTGCCATCGGCGCCCGAGCACATCATCGTCGACGGCAATCACTGCCCGAAATTCCCCTGCTTGGCGACTGCCGTGGTCGAGGCCGATGCGCGCTGCCTCTCGGTCGCCGCCGCCTCGATCGTCGCCAAGGTGACGCGCGACCGCTTCATGATCGCGCGCGCCGCCGAATTTCCCGGCTATGGCTGGGAGAACAATGTCGGCTACGGCACTGCCGAGCATGTGGCGGCCCTCAAGCGCTTGGGGCGCACGCCGCTCCACCGCGCACATTTTGCGCCCGTGGCCCAGCTCGAATTGGCGTTCATCGACGCCGCCGACTAGCGGCTAACTCATTGACTCTTGACGGGGATTCCCGGGGGACTCATGATCGGTTGAGTCTCCGCCCAATCGCCGCAGCGTGCGGGCGGACATCGGGGAGCCATCATGTCCGCACTACCAGAGAACCGCGTCTTGCGCGGCGATTGCATTGAGCTGCTGGAAACACTGCCGGCCGCGTGCGCCGACCTCGTCTTTGCCGACCCGCCCTATAACCTCCAGCTCGGCGGCGAACTGCACCGGCCGGACAACAGCCGCGTCGATGGCGTCGACGCGGCCTGGGACCGCTTCAGCGATCGCCGCGGCGACTTCGCCTCCTACGACGCGTTTACGCGCGCCTGGCTCGGCGCGGTGCGGCGCGTCTTGAAGCCGGCCGGCTCGCTCTGGGTGATCGGCACCTATCACAACATCTACCGCGTCGGCGCCGCGCTCCAGGATCTGGGCTTCTGGCTCATCAACGACATCGTCTGGCGCAAGGCCAATCCGATGCCGAACTTCAAGGGCACGCGCTTCACCAACGCGCACGAGACGCTGCTCTGGTGCGCGCGCGACGCCGAGGCGCGCTACACCTTCAACTACGAGGCGCTCAAGGCCGCCAATGACGACCTCCAGATGCGCAGCGACTGGTTCCTGCCGATCTGCGCCGGCGGCGAGCGCCTCAAAGAGGAGAGCGGGAAGAAGCTGCATCCGACGCAGAAACCCGAGGCGCTCTTGGCGCGCATCTTGGCGGCGACGACCAAGCCCGGAGATCTCGTGCTCGATCCTTTCCTCGGCAGCGGCACCAGCGCGGCCGTGGCCAAGCGCTTGGGGCGGCGCTGGATCGGCTTCGAGCGCGATCCTGCCTATGCGGACGCCGCCGAGGCGCGCATCGCATCCGTGACGCCCATCGCCGATGCCGCGCTGTTGGCGCCGGCGAGCAAGCGCGAACAACCGCGTATTCCGTTCGGCTGGCTCGTCGAGCGCGGCCTCATCGAGCCCGGCGAACTGCTGATGGACGAGCGCCGCCGCCACACCGCCAAGGTGCGGGCCGACGGCACCGTCGTCGCCGCCGACACCACCGGCTCGATCCACCGCGTCGGCGCCGTCGTGCAGGGGGCCCCGGCCTGCAACGGCTGGGCCTTCTGGCACGTGAAGCGCGGCGGCGCGCTGGTGCCGATCGACAACCTCCGCCAGAAGCTGAGGGCGGAGTTGTTCTAGCTCTTTGCTCGGGCCTTTGCCGGGTAGGGGCGGGCACGTCGCTCGGCCTTCAGGCCGATTGCAAAGTGGCGTACGCTGCGACCAAAACCGCCGCCCGGAGGAATCGCCATGCCGCTGCAGCTGCTTGAGCATTACACGATCCGCAGCGCCGATATGGAGGCGACGCGGGATTTCTATTGCCGCGCGATCGGCCTGCGCGTGGGGAAGCGTCCGCCGCTCGCGTTCCCCGGCTATTGGCTCTATTGCGGCGAGACCCCGGTCGTGCATCTCGTGCCGCTCGGCGACCCCAAGGCGATTCGCGGCAGGGTGAACGTGCCCGCCGCCAACGACGCCAAGGCCGGCGGTGGCGCGGTCGATCACGTGGCGTTCCGCGCCGAGAACGCGCCCGCGATGCGGCGGCGCCTCACAGCCAACAACATTGCGTTTGCCGAACAGGTGCAGCCCGGCGGCGGCCTCGTGCAGATGTTCCTCGACGATCCCAACGGCGTCACGGTCGAGATCAATTTCCGGAATGAGAAGAAGACGAAGCGCAAGCCGGGGCGCTGAGGCCGAGCCCACTCCATCTTCCACGTCATTCCGACCGAGGTCCTCGCGCTTGCGCGAGGACCGACCGAGGAATCTCGCCGACGCGCGCGGTACCTTCGCCGCCATGGTCGGGCGCCTGCGCCGAGACCTTCGCGCCGGCATGAACCCGCGGCGGCGAGATTCCTCGGTCGGCCCGCGGCCGAGAGCGCGGGCTTCGGTCGGAATGACGAGTGGGTGATGGGGTGTTTTATCGGACTCGGCGCGATGCCGTGCCGCCGGCGAGCGGCAAATCGAGGATCGCGAGGAGGCCGCCGAGCTCGGCTTTGCCCATGGTGAAGCTGCCGCCATAGATTTCGGCGATGTCCTTGACGATCGAGAGGCCGAGGCCGCTGCCCGGGCCCTTCTCGTCGAGGCGGACGCCGCGCTTCTGCGCCGCGCGGTGCTGCTCGGAAGGAACGCCGGGCCCGTCGTCGCCGATCTCGATCCGGAGGCGCCTGCCCGCGCGCTCCATCGCTTTGGCCGAGACGCGCGACTTTGCGTACTTGCAGGCGTTGTCGAGCAGATTGCCGAGCATCTCCTCCAAATCCTGGCGCTCCCCGCGGAACGCGATCTCGGGCGGCCCCGCGAGCGCAATCGCGATGCCGCGCTCGCGGTAGATCTTCTCGAGCGTACGCGCGAGGCCCTCCAGGGTCGGCATTACGCTGGTGCGCGCGCCCAGGACGCCCGCGCGCGCCGCCATGCGCGCGCGCGAGAGGTGATGGTCCACCTGCTCCTTCATGATGCCGATCTGCGACTTGACCGTTTCGGCAAAGGCACCCTCGCGCCCACCCGCCTCGTTTGTAAGCACCGCGATCGGCGTCTTCAGCGCATGGGCGAGGTTGCCGACATGGGTGCGCGCCCGCTCGACGACCTCGGCATTGTGGTCGAGCAGCGCATTGATCTCGCGCGCGAGCGGCTCGACCTCGGCCGAGAAGGAGCCGGTCAAGCGGTCGCTCTCGCCCGAGCGGATCGCGGCCAAGGCCGCCGGAATGCGCCGGAGCGGACCCAAGCCGAAGCGGACCTGGAGCCAGACCGTGCCGACCAGCACGAGGCCGAGCGCGAGGACCGTCAACACGATGGTGAGCCGGAAATCCTCGATGTTCTCGTCGATCTCCTGGCGCACGGCAGCGACGGTGTAGGTGAGATCCTTGTTGAGGGTGTCGGAGCGGATGTTGCGGCTCGACGCACGCAGCCTTTGCGCGCCCTCGGGCGGCCGCGCGAAGGTCGTGTCCTGGTCGATGTCGCGCGTGGGGCCAACGGGGGGCTTGAGCTCGAGCGACCAGCCGGCGAGCGAGCGCGAGGCGAGCACGACCTTCCCCTCGCTCGTGATTTGCCAGTAATAGCCGGAGTACGCGCTCTCGTAGTCGCGCTCGGTCATCGGCTCGGCGAGGATGAGCTCGCCGTTCGCCTCGGCGCTGATGCGCGTGATGAGGCGATTCAAGAGATAGTCGAGCTCGAAATCGAGCTGGCGCTCGAGCCCGCTTCGGTAGAGCGAGGGCAGCGCCACCGCCGCGACCGCGAGCGAGATCGTGATGATCGCCGCGGCGCCGATGACGAGCCGCGAGGCGAGCGATGCGGTGGCCGCCCGATAGAGCGCCCTCGTCCGGCGAAGGAGCCGGCGGAACATCTAAACCGAATCGCCTTCACCCGGCGGCGCGAGCTGATAGCCGAGGCCGCGCTTGGTGTGGATGATCGGCACGCCGAGCTTCTTGCGCAAGCGCCCGATGAAGACCTCGATCGTGTTCGAATCGAGATCGAAATCGTGGTCGTAGATGTGCTCGGTGAGCTCGGTGCGCGAGACGACCTTGCCCTGATGGTGCATGAGATAGGCGAGGAGGCGCAGCTCCTGCGCGGTGAGCTTCACCGGCGCGCCGTTGACCGTGACCTTGCCGCTGTTGGTGTCGAGCACGACGGGCCCGCACGAGAGCTCGGGGGCCGCATGGCCGCCCGAGCGGCGGATGAGGGCGCGCAAGCGGGCGAGCACTTCCTCCATGTGGAACGGCTTGGTGACGTAGTCGTCGGCGCCGGCGTCGAAGCCGGCGACCTTCTCGCCCCACTGCCCGCGCGCGGTGAGGATGAGTACGGGCATCTTGCGCCCCGCCGTGCGCCAGCGCTTCAGGACCGTCACACCGTCGAGCTCGGGCAGGCCGAGATCGAGGACCACCGCGTCGTAGGGCTCGGTGTCGCCGAGAAAGTGGCCTTCCTGGCCGTCGGCCGCGTGATCCACGGCGTATCCGGACTCGGACAGGGCCTGCTTCAGTTGCCGCGAGAGTTCGGGATCGTCCTCGACGACCAGCACGCGCATGAACGGCGCCCCCGCTCCGGGTTAGGGGCCGCCGCGGACGCTCACGATGCGGCCCGAATACCGGTCGACAACAACGTCGACGATGCTGCCCCGGTTGGTAAGGATTCTAAAAGAATAGACGAGGCCCTGCAAACGCGCGTTCACAATGCGGCCGGGCACGCGGCTTTTGGCGATCGCCCAGATCTGGCCGTCGGGCAACGGCGCGCGCCCGGGCACGACCGCGGGCGGCAGCGAGCGCATCCGCTCGCCGGGGCCGCCGTAATATTCGCGGCCGGGCCCGCGCAGATAGGGCGGGCGATAGCGCCGGTCGTAATCCGAATCCTGACCGCGATATTGCGCCCATTGCGCGCAGCGCCAGCCGCAGTCGCGCGCGGCGGCAGCGCCGGACAGCGCTCCCAGGACAAACACGGCGAACACCGCCGCGATGGCAGGGCGTGGCTTCATGCCGGAATGATGATCCCGCTCCGCTTAACCTCGCATGAACCGGGGCTGCGGCAATCCCGCCCCCTCTTCGCTCGCCGCAACGTGACGGCACGCCAAGCGTTCCCTGAGGCATATATCAAGCGAGGAATACCTGAACCGCGGATGAACACGGCCCTCAGGCAATATTCAGAGCTTGCCTGATACGCCTCGTCCCGTAGCGGGAGACACGTGCATGAAGAGCGCTTTCGCGGTCGCTATCAACGTTGCGGCGCTGGCCATCCCCTCGGAGACTTCGGCGCAGGGCTACACCTATCAAGGGCCCGGCTATTCCTACACGCGCCCGCCCTATTCCTACCAGCCGCCGCCCTATAGCTATATGCCACCTTCCTACACCTATGAGCCGCCCGGCTACGTCTACACGCCGCCGGGACTGTACCGGCGCGGCTATCGCGCGAACACGCCCGACTACAACCAGTCCTACCAATATCCGCCGAGTGCCTACGGTTATCCGCCCGATTACCGTTCGGCTTGGCAGCAGAACCTGCGCGATCCTTACTACAACCGCTTCGGCAACCCGCGGAATCCGACCGACGTCTGGAATTCCGCGCCGCCCTACGAGTCGTCGCCGCGCTGACGCGCCGGGCGATACCCTGGTGCTGACGACCGGTCATCCTCCCCTCAACACCGGTCGAACTTCAGGCGGTCCGCTTTCCTCGTCTATGCGAAGAGGGCGGGCCGCTTTTCTTTCCGAGCTGCGCCAGGCCGTGACGTAGAATCTTCTTCATCACGGTCGGCAGCGCCTGCGTCGCGAGCTGCTCGCCCAGGCACCAGACGCCCTTGACGCGCGGGCGCCGTTGCACACGCGCTGCCCACACCTTCAGCACCAGCTCGAAATGCGTGAAGCCGTGCTGCACGGCGCCGGCAAGCACGCGCCAGGCGGCGGGCGCCGGCGCCGCCGACGCGGCCTGGCGCGCGGAGGGTGCCTTGTCGCGCCACTCGGTCGAGGGCACTTCCATCATGCCGCCCAAGAGCCCCCTCTCGGGCCGGCGGCGCAGCAGAATTGCGCCCTCGCCATCGACCAGCAGGAAAGCGACGCCATGGCGCACCGGGCGTGCCGGCTTCGGCATTTTGCGCGGGAGATCCTCGGCGATGCCGCGGGCGCGCGCGCGACACGCGTCGGCCCAGGGGCAGAGCAGGCAGCGCGGCGCGCGCGGCGTGCAGATCGTGGCCCCGAGATCCATGAGCGCTTGGGCGAAATCGCCAGCGCGCGCCGCGGGCACGAGGCGCTCGGCCAAGGCGCGGAGCGCGGGCTTGGCCGCCGGCAGCGGCGCATCCACCGCATGGAGCCGGGCCATCACGCGCTCGACATTGCCGTCGACGGCCGCTTCGCGGCGGTCGAATGCGATCGCGGCGATGGCGGCCGCGGTGTAGTCGCCGATGCCCGGCAGCTGTTTCAGCCCGGCCGCCGAATCTGGGAAACGCCCGCCGAGCTTGCGCGCCACAAATTGCGCCGCGCGGTGGAGATTGCGCGCGCGCGCGTAGTAGCCGAGGCCCTGCCAGAGGCCGAGGATCGCATCGATCTCGGCGGCGGCCAGCGCCTCCACCGTCGGGAAGCGCTCGAGGAAGCGCAGAAAATAGGGCCCGACTGCGGCGACGGTCGTCTGCTGCAGCATGATCTCGCTGAGCCAGATTTTGTAGGGATCGGATCGCTCGCCGGGCAGAGCGCGCCACGGCATGCGGCGGCGATGGCGGTCGTACCAATCGAGCAGACGCGCGGCGAGCACCGGCACGGGCGCTGCTTCCTCTGCGCCGCTATCCGGGCGCCTCATCTTTATGCCACGATCCACCGGCATGAAGCGGCTCTCCCCCGGCCACGGCTCTAGCGAGAGATGTCGGACTCGGCAACCTCGAAACGCAAGGATGCGGACCTGCGCCGACAGTCTTCGTCGCGCGGGCTCGTGCCGGTTGCCGCTGCCGCCGCGCGCGTGGCGGCACCGATCTTGAAGAAGCGCGGGCTGGCCGAGGCGCGCATCGTCACCGACTGGCGGGCGATCGTCGGCGACGTGGCCGCGCAGCGCTCGTCGCCCGAGCGCCTCGTGCGTGGGCGGCAGACGGAGCGCGGCGGCACGCTGCGTCTGCGCGTCGCCGGCGCGTGGGCACTCGAGTTCCAGCACATGGCGCCCGAACTGATCCAGCGCATCAACGCCTATTTCGGCTATCCGGCCGTCTCACGCATCCAGTTCATCCAGGCGCCGCTGCCGGCCGCGAAACGCGCGAGCGCGCCGCCGCCGCCGCTCGCGCCCGAAGCCGAAGCGCGCCTCGCCGCCCTCGCCGCCAAGATCGACGACCCCGAATTGCGCGAGCGCGTTCTGTCCCTGGGACGCGCGCTCGAGCAACGCGCGACCCGAGCCGCCGCATCCCGCGGTCGCAATGCCGCTGGCCCGGCGCGAAAACCTGTGTAAAAGCCGCCTCCATATCCCCTTGCGATTTCCGCCCCCGACGGTCTACCATCCCAACCTTAGTGGTGAACCCATGATGCGCCGCAACATCTTGTTAACCCTTGGGTTTGCGTTAACCCTGGCCCTGAGCGGGCCGGTGCGCGCTGAGACGCCGGCGGCCAATGACGGTACGGCCGACATGTTCATCGGCAAGGCCGATGCGCCCATCACCATGATCGCCTACGAGTCGCTGCTCTGCCCGCACTGCGCGGCATTCCACGCCGGCACGCTGCCGAAACTGAAGTCCGAATATGTCGACAGGGGCCTCCTGAAGATCATCTTCCGCGAATATCCGGGCACGGCGCGCGAGCCCTGGGCGCGCGTTCCGGCCATGATGGCGCGCTGCCTCGGCCCCGAGCGCTACTTCTCAATGATCGACCTCATGTTCAAGGATCAGGAGAAGTGGACGAAGGCCGAAACCGGCCAGCAGCTGCTCGACAACGTCGCCGCCTATGGCCGCCTCGCCGGCATGACCAAGCAGCAGTTCGACGATTGCCTCAAGAACGAGAAGATGCTGCGCGCGATGGCGGACCGCTGGCGCGAGGGCATCGACAAATACGGCCTCGAGGGCACGCCCCACTTTGTCATCGGCGACGCACGCATCTCGGGCAACCGCCCGATCGAGGAATTCGAGAAAGTGCTGAAACCGCTCGTCGAGAAGCTGCCCAAGAACTGAGGACAGAACGAGACACGTGGTCCATTTCACCAAGCTCCGCCTCGCCGGCTTCAAGTCCTTCATCGACGCGACCGAGTTCGAGATCCAGAAGGGCTTGACTGGCATCGTCGGCCCCAACGGCTGCGGCAAGTCCAACCTCCTCGAGGGTCTCCGCTGGTGCATGGGCGAAAGTTCGGCGCGCCAGATGCGCGGCGGCGGTATGGACGACGTCATCTTCAACGGCACGGCCGAGCGCCCGGCGCGCAATGTCGCCGAGGTCATCCTGCATCTCGACAACCGCGACCGCTCGGCACCCTCGGCGTTCAACGACCTCGACGAGATCGAGATCTGCCGGCGCATCGAGCGCGAGAGCGGCTCGGCCTACAGCGTCAACGGCAAGGACGTGCGCGCGCGCGACGTGCAGCTCCTGTTCGCCGATCTCTCCTCGGGCGCGCGTTCGACGGCGATCGTGAGCCAGGGCCGCGTCAGCGCGATCATCCAGGCCAAGCCGCCCGAGCGGCGCCTCTTGCTCGAAGAGGCGGCGGGCATCACCGGCCTCCATTCGCGCCGGCATGAAGCGGAGCTGAAGCTGCGCGCAGCCGAGCAGAACCTGGCCCGGCTCGACGACGTGATCGTGGCGCTGCAGAACCAGCTTCAGGGCCTGAAGCGGCAAGCCCGCCAGGCCTCGCGCTACCGCAATCTCTCGGACCACATCCGCCGCGCCGAGGCGCTCGCCTATCACATGCGCTGGCAGCACGCGACGCTCGAGCGCGTGGCCGCGAGCGTGCGTCTCGCCGAGGTCGAGGCCGATATCCAGGCACTCACCCACGAAGCGGCGCAGGCGGCGGCGGCGCTGGCCGAGGCCGGCGCTGTGCTGCCCGGCCTGCGCCAGGCCGAAGCGGCGGCGGCGGCCGAGCGCCACCGCGCCATGGTCGAAGGCGATGCGGTGGCCGCCGAGGAGCAACGTGTCGCGCAAGCGACACGCGATGCCGGGGCGCGGCTCGCGCAGATCGACGCCGACCGCGCGCGCGAAGAGTCGCTGCTCGCCGATGCCACGGCGGCCCTGGAGAAGCTCTCCGCCGAGAAAATGCAGCTCGACGCCGTCGCTGCCAGCGCGGCCGAAGAATTGCGCGAGGCCGATGCACGCGCCGCGACAACGCGCGCCGCGGTCGATACGCTCGACGGCGGCGTGACCGAACTCACGCGCAAGATCGCGTCCGACGATGCCAAGCGCGCCGAGCTCGCCCGCCGCATCGGCGAGGCCGAGAAACGCCTCGCCGAGATCGCGCGCCGTGGCGCCGACGTGGCGGCCGAGATTGCGGCGCTCGAAGCAACGGTGCGCGCGGCCTCGACCGGCGGCGAGGACGACGCGCTGGCCGCGGCGCAGGCGAATTACGAGCGCGCGCAGGCCGAGATGGAAGCGGCCGAGCATGCGCGCAGCGCCGCCGAAGCCGAAGCCGAGGCGGCCAAGCGCGCGGCCGAAGCCGCAGGCGAGACGCTGGCGCGCCTGCGCGCCGAGGAAAAGGGGTTGCGCGCGGTGCTCGCCCAGGCGCCGCAGAAGCAGCACGCGCCGATCCTGGACCGCATCGCTGTGGAAGGCGGCTACGAGGCCGCGCTCGGCGCCGCGCTCGGCGACGATCTTTCCGCCTCGCTCGATGCCGATGCGCCGCGCAGCTGGCAGACGCCACCCGATCACCCGCTGCCGCCGACGTTGCCCGACGGCGCAGTGCCACTGGCGAAATTCGTGGTGGCGCCGCCGCCGCTGGCGCGCCGCTTGGCGCAGATCGGCGTCGTCGCCGATGCGGCCGCCGCCGCGGCGCTGATCCCCAAGCTCGTGCAGGGCCAGCGCCTCGTGACCAAAGCGGGCGCCCTCTGGCGCTGGGACGGCCTCAGGAAATCGGCCGACGCGCCCGCGCCCGCCGTGACCCAGCTCCTCCAGATGAGCCGCCTGCGCGAGCTCGAAGCCGAGGTCGCGGGCCGCGAGACGGCGGACCATGCGGCGCGCGAGCTCGCGACCGAGGCGCAGGCGAAATCGCAGGTGGCGTTCGAGAAGCTGCGCCTGCTGCGCGATGCGGCCAAGCGCGCGCTGTCGAGCCTGACGTTCGCGCGCGAGGAGCAGGCGCGCACGCTGCGCATCGCCGCCGAGCGCAATGCGCGCCTGGCCGCCCTCACCGAAGCGCGCACCCGCGCCGAGGCCGACCGCGCCGAGGCCGAAGGCCAGTTGGGCGAAGCGCGCGACGCCACCGCGGCCCTGCCGTCGTCCAACGCCGATCTTGCCGCGCTCGCCGAATGGCGCGAGCGGCTCGAGCAGCGCCGCACCGCGCTCGCCGAGCAGCAGCACGCCGCCAATCGCTTGGCCGCGGAGGCCGAAGCGCGCAACCGGCGCCTTTCCGACATCGCCGCGGAGTCAGATTCCTGGGCCGCGCGCCGCGCCGGTGGCGAACGTCAGATGCAGGCCCTCGCCGAGCGCCGCGCCGCGACCGAGGCCGAAATCGCCGATCTCGCGGCGCGCCCCGCCGCCCTCGCCGAGCGGCGCAGCGCGCTCGTCGCGGCCGCGGAGGCGGCCGAAGCGCGCCGGCGCGAGGCCGCCGACCGCCTCGCCGAAGCCGAGGCACGTCAAGCGGAGCACGACAAGTCGCTCAAGGGCCTCGAAGCGCGCCTCGCCGATGCGCGCGAAGCGCGGGGTCGCGGCGAAGGTGCCGTCGCCCAATCCGAACATTCGCTGACCGAGGTCGCGCAGCGCATTGCCGAGCGCCTGGCCGTGGCGCCGGAGGGCGCGCTGGCGCTGGCCGAACTCAAGGAGGGCCAGGAGATCCCGCCCCAGGCCGACGTCGAGCGCCGGCTCGAGCGGTTGGTGCACGAGCGCGAAACCATGGGCCCGGTCAATCTCCGCGCCGAGCAGGAGGCCGAAGAGCTCGAAACGCAGATCGCGTCCTACGAGAGCGAGAAGACTGACCTCGTCGGCGCCATCGACCGCTTCCGCCGCGCCATCGCCGAGCTCAACCGCGAGGGCCGCGAGCGCCTGCTCGCCTCGTTCGAGGCGGTGAACACGCATTTCGAGAAGCTGTTCACGCGCCTCTTCGGCGGCGGACGCGCGCATCTGCAGCTCATCGAGAACGAGGATCCGCTGCAATCCGGCCTCGAGGTGATGGCGAGCCCGCCGGGCAAGAAGCTGCAATCGCTCTCACTGCTGTCGGGCGGCGAGCAGGCGCTGACCGCGCTCTCGCTGCTGTTCGCGGTGTTCCTCACCAATCCGGCGCCGATCTGCATCCTCGACGAGGTCGACGCGCCGCTCGACGACGCCAACGTCGACCGCTTCTGCACGCTGGTGGAGGAGATCGCCAAGGAGACCGGCACGCGCTTCCTGATCGTCACGCACCACCGCATGACCATGGCGCGCATGCACCGCCTCTACGGCGTCACCATGGCCGAACGCGGCGTCTCGCGGCTGGTCTCGGTCGATCTCGAACAGGCCGAGCGGTTGAGGGAAGCGGCGTAGCGCGCTTCCTTTGTAGGGGCGCGCTGCGCGCGCCCTGTGGGCGTGGGAACATTGCCGTAGCGAATTCTATGTTGGCAGCGCGCTGTCGCGCGACCGATGCTTCGCTCAAATCCGCCCGCTCATCGCGCGGGGAGTGGATTTGATACCAACCGACAAAAATAGTCAGACTCGCGCCCAGTCGCGAGCGGTGATCGAGGCGAGCCTGGCGGGGATGGCGAGGAGATCGTTCCAGGCCTTGCAGCAGGCGTCGACGATGGCGTCGTAGTTATCGTAGACGCGGATGGCGAGGTGGTTCTGGCGCAGATACTCCCAGACGTTTTCGATCGGATTGAGTTCGGGGGCGTAGCGCGGCAGGCAGAGCAGCGTGACATTGTCGGGGACGGCGAGCGCCGGGCTGGTGTGCCAGCCGGCGCCATCGAAGACGAGCACGGCATGCGCGCCCGGCGCCACGGCGCGGCCGATCTCGGCGAGATGCAGGTTCATCGCCTCGCGGTTGGCGTGGGGCAGGACGAGGGCGACGCCAGTCGCGCGTTCCGGGCAAGCGGCGCCGAAGAGGTAGGCCCATACGTAACGGCTGTCGCGCGGCGCGCGCGGGCGCGAGCCTATGCGCGCCCAGACGCGGGTGAGCGTGCCCTTCTGGCCGATCCG
>DATBLL010000047.1:0-5491 GCA_036555425.1 Alphaproteobacteria bacterium
TGAGGGAGCAGGGGATGCAGCGTCGCCGGACGGGCCGACGTGGCAGCCGTGTGGCTCGCGCCGTGGCGTTCACTGCCATCGTCTGCGGGCTGGCGCTGCCTGTTTCACGTGTTTCGGCGCAAGAAGACGCCGAGATGCGCAGGATTTTCGATCTCATCCTGCAGGATCCCGCGAATCCCGCGCACAACATGCGCTACGCCGCGCTGGCGATCGAGCGCGGGGAGCTGCGCAAGGCGATGGCCGCCTACGAGCGGATCCTGGCGCGCGATCCGAACAATGAAGAGGCGAGGGCCGGGCTGCGCCGCGTCCGGCTGAGGTTGGAACCCGCCATCACGCGCGCCAACGTCCTGTTGGGGGCGCAATACGAAAGCAACGCGCGCCGGACGACGCGGCAAGGCTCGAACACGCATGACGCAACCCTGTTCGCGCGCGGCGACGTCACCGACGATCGCGTGATCGCCGGCACGCGCTGGCGCAGCGCAGCCGATGTCTACGGCAACTATCATCCGCGGTTCCACGACATCGACTACGGCTACGTCTCGGCGCGCAGCGGCCCGGTGATCGATTTGCGCGACGACCTGCACGTCCACTTCTTCGCCGGCGGCGGCTACTCCTGGCTGACGCGCCGCACGTTCTACGGCGAGGCGACCGCGGGCATGAATGTCGAGTTCGACATCTTCAGCCCGCTGCGCGATCTCACGGTGCGCTGGGGCTACGACTTCGTCGGGCGCACCTTCTCGTCGCGCGATGCGACCTTCGTCGAGGTCTCGTCGCGGTTCCAGTTCCCCGATCTCATGATGAAGAAAGCGATCGGCATCGTCGTGCCGTATTGGCGCTACAGCGGCGTCTTCGGATCGGGCTCGCCCGCCTTCGATTCGCGCAGCGAGCCCTTTCCCGCGCGCTCGCATCAATTCGGCGCCCGCGCCGACTATTTCTTCCCGGTGTTCGAGTGGCTGACCGTCGACGCCAACTTCACCTACGAATACCGCTACTATTTCGAGACCGTCACCGACAAGTCGAAGAACCGGCGCGACCAGCTGTTCGTGCCGGGCGTGCAGGCCATCGTGCCCGGTCTCATCGACGGGCGCGCCGACATCCTCATTCACTACGCCTACGAGTATCGCAGCACGAATGATGGCCCCCAACGATACCAAAACCACATTGGGGGGCTCAGGCTCTTGTGGAGGTTCTGATGCGTGCATCGACAGCCTTCGTGACAGCAGCCCTTCTGTTCGCAGCTTCCAGCCCGGCCTTCGGCGAAAGCGCGCCGCGCATCGGCGCTGCCGCGATCATCGACAAGGCCGTCAGCGGCAGTCTCGGCACGACGGAAAGGGAACTAAAGCGGGGCGATGCGGTCTTCCAGGACGAAACCATCACGACGGGAAAAGAGAGCAACGCGCAGCTTCTCTTCACCGACGAGACGGCGCTCACCATGGGCCCGGATTCGAAGGTCGTGCTCGACAGGCTCGTCTACGATCCCGACAAGAAGTCCGGCGAATTGAGCCTGCGCGCCGTGAGCGGCGCGTTCCGCTTCGTGTCGGGCTCGGGGCCCAAGGAGGGCTACACGATCAAGACGCCGGCGGGGACGATCGGCGTCCGCGGCACAATCGTCAGCTTCAACATCGTGCAGAGCCTTGCCGGAACGATCGTGACGCTCACACTCTACGAAGGGATCACGACCTTCTGCATCACGCCCACGCAATGCAGCGAACTCAACAAGCCGGGCACCTATATCATCATCGCGGGCGGCCAGTTCAGCGCCCAGCAGGTGCTGAACGCGATCGGCTGCGGCGCCGGCAGGTGCAACGACGCAAGCTATAATCAGGGCGACCAGACGACCTATGTCAGCTTTTTCGCCGGCAACAACGTCACGTCGCCTCTTGGCGCTCCCGGCGCTCCCGGCGAAAACCAGTATCAGATCGCGCTCCGCGCCTTCGTGCAGCACCTTCTGGCCAAGGTGGAGCGCGCCGTCGAGCACAAGCACCTGCACGGCTGGCGGCTTCAGGTCGTCCTGCACAAGATCGACCGGCTGAACGAGAAGGTCGATGCGCTACTGCCTGCGCTCGATACGCAGCAAGAGCTCTGGCGCGACAAGCGCATCGTGCGGTTCCACGTGGACCGCATTTTCAACGTGATCTACCGGCATCACCACCGCTTCGGATTCTACCAGCATCACCATCGTCACCACCGGCGCCATCATCGCCACCGCCATCACAAAGGGTGAGCGCGAGAACGGCCATTCCCGCCTGAGGGTGTAGGCGTTGCCTCTCCGATTTTGGGCGCGCATAGCGCGCGGGTCGGTGCTTAACCGGGTCGGCGTCGGGCTCCTCCTCGTGCTTCTGGGCGTGCTGCGGATCTGGGATCCCGCTCCGGTCCAGTATCTCCGCGTCAAGGTGTTCGATCTCTACCAGACCCTGCGCCCGTCGCGGAACACCGCGCGGCCGGTCGTCATCGTCGATATCGACGAGGAGAGCCTCAAGGCGCACGGGCAGTGGCCCTGGCCGCGCACGCTGGTCGCGCGCCTGATCGACCGCCTCGCCGACGCCGGCGCGGTCGCGGTCGGCTTCGACATCATCTTCGCCGAGCCGGACGGGCGCTCGCCCTCCGCCTATGCCGAGGCGATGCCCGAGCTCCCCGAAGCGGCGCGCCGGGCGCTGACGGCGCTGCCGAGCAACGACAGCAGGCTCGCGGCGTCGTTCGGCCGCGTGCCGGTGGTGGTGGCGATGGCGCTGCTGCGCCAGCTTCGCGGCGCCGGGGCCACGCCGGTCAAGGCCGCTTCCATCGCGACCCGAGGCCCCGATCCGCGGCCGTATCTCGTCGGCGCCTCGGCGGTGCTGGCGAACGTGCCCGAGCTGCAGCGCGCGGCCCGCGGCGCCGGCCTCATCACGCACTATCCCGAATTCGATGGCGTGGTCCGCCGCGTGCCGGCGCTCTATCGCGTCGGTCCGGCGATCTACCCAACGATGGCGATCGAGCTGATCCGCATCGCGGCTGGCGGGCGCACGCTCGTCGTCCGCACCGGCGAGGACGGCGTGGAAACGGTCGTCGTCGGCGGGCCCGACGGCTCGAGCATCGCAGTCCCAACCGACCGGCGCGGGCGGCTCTGGGTCCACGCCTCGCGGCACGATCCTAAGCGCTACGCCTCGGCCGGCGACGTCCTCTCCGGCGCCGTGGGCAAGGAGCGGCTCGAGGGCCGGCTCGTCATCGTCGGCACTTCGGCGGTGGGGCTCCTCGACATCAAATCGACGCCGGTCGAGCGCGCGATGCCGGGCGTCGAGGTCCACGCGCAATTGATCGAGAACATCCTCTACAAGGACCACATCTCGCGCCCGTTCTACGCCGATGCGATCGAGTTCTTCACGGCGCTGGCGCTGTCGATCGTCCTGATCGCGATTCTGCCGGCGCTCGGCGCGATCCGCACCCTGATCACCGGCTTCGCCCTCGTCGGCATCGCCGTCGCCGTGGCGTGGCTCGCCTACGCGGGCCGCGGCCTTCTCTTCGACCTGAGCTTTCCGCTCGCCGCATCGTTCATGGTCTATTTCGCGTTGACGTTCCTCAACTATCTGCGCGAGGAACGCCAGCGGCGATGGGTGCGCAATGCGTTCACCCGCTATCTCTCGCCCGAGGTCGTAACCGAGCTCGCGAAAGACCCGGCGCGCCTGAATCTCGGCGGCGAGATGCGCGAGATGACGCTGCTCTTCTCGGACATTCGCGGCTTCACCGGCATCGCGGAGGGGCTCGACGCCGCGCAGCTGACGCAGTTCATGAACCGCTATCTCACGCCGATGACCGACGCGATCATGGCCGAGAAAGGCACCGTCGACAAATACATGGGCGACGCTATCATGGCGTTCTGGAACGCGCCGCTCGACGACGTCGAGCACGCCGGCCACGCATGCCGCGCCGCGCTCGCGATGCAGGGCCGGCTCGCCGCGCTCAACGCCGCGCTCGGTGCCGAGGCCGCGGCCGCCGGCAAGACCTTCGCGCCGGTCGTCAACGGCATCGGCCTCAACACGGCCGTCTGCTGCGTCGGCAACATGGGCTCGCAGCAGCGCTTCGACTACTCGGTGCTGGGCGACGGCGTGAACCTCGCCTCGCGCCTCGAAGGCCAGACCAAGAGCTACGGCGTCCCGATCCTCGTCGGCGAGGAAACGCAGGCGAAGGCCG
Organism: Alphaproteobacteria bacterium; assembly: GCA_036555425.1. Taxonomy (GTDB): domain Bacteria; phylum Pseudomonadota; class Alphaproteobacteria; order Bin65; family Bin65; genus SBBV01. The sequence goes on from DATBLL010000047.1 coordinate 4,168, forward strand.
CGGACTTCGCCACGCTCGAGGTCGATCTCATCCGCGTCAAGGGCAAGCACGCGCCGGCGCGCATCTTCGCGCTGCTGGGTGGGCCGGAGGCGGCGCAAACCGAAGCCCACCGCGCGCTGGCCACGGCGCAGCAGGCGTTCCTCGCCGCCTATCGCGCGGCGCGGTGGGACGAAGCCGGGCGGGCGCTCGCGCGCGTGCGGGCGGCGGGAGGCGAAAGGCTCGCGGCGCTCTGCGACCTCTTCGCGGCGCGGCTGGCCGAATTCCGCCAGCATCCGCCGCCGCCGGCCTGGGACGGCGTCTTTACGGCGGAAACGAAATAGCGCGCCGCCCATGCCGGGCCCGCGCGGCGCATTGCTCCGCCGCGCCGCCTGCCTATGCTGGCGCGCCCCTCGGAGACCGATCGCATGAGCGCCGCCAAGTCCGAATACACCGCCGCCGTCATCGTCATCGGCAACGAGATCCTGTCCGGCCGCACGCAGGACGCCAATCTCCGATATCTGGCGCTGAAGCTCACCGATTGGGGCGTGCGCCTGCGCGAGGCCCGCGTGATCCCGGACATCGAGGAGGTCATCGTCCGCACCGTCAACGAGGTGCGCGCCGCGTTCGACTACGTCTTCACCACCGGCGGCATCGGACCCACGCATGACGACATCACCGCCGAGGCCGTCGCCAAGGCCTTCGGCGTCAAGCTCGTCTGCCACCAGCCGACATTCAAGAAGATGGAGGCGTTCTACAAGCCCGGCGAGTTCAACGCCGCGCGGCAGAAGATGTGCTGGATCCCCGAAGGCGCAGCACCGGTCGAGAACGCGGTCAGCATCGCGCCCGGCTTCCAGATCGCCAACGTCTTCGTGCTCGCCGGCGTGCCCTCGATCATGCGCGCGATGGTGGACCCGCTCCGCAACCGCCTCGTCGGCGGCCCGCCGATCCAATCGCGCACGGTCAGCGTCTATCTCGCCGAGGGCGTCGTCGCCGACGGTTTCGCGGCGCTCCAGAAGCGGTATCCCGCGATCGACATGGGCAGCTATCCCTTCTATCGCGCGGGCCGCTTCGGCACGAGCCTCGTGCTGCGCGGCACCGAGACGCAAAGCCTCGATCGCGCCGCGGCCGAGCTCGCCGCGCTGGTGCGTTCGCTGGGCGCCGAGCCGGCGCCCGAGCCGCCGCAATGAGCGCCCCCTCCGCGCGCGGGCGGGGCGCATGAACGCACAATCCTGGCTGCCCTATGCCTGGGGCGCGCTCGGCGGTTTGGGCGTGCTCCTCACCTACTATGGGTTGCGGCGGGTCATGGACAAGGCGCGGCCGCACCCGGAGCGCCGCATGGGCCTCT
>DATBLL010000071.1:0-11568 GCA_036555425.1 Alphaproteobacteria bacterium
GACTTCCGCGCCGGCTTCAACAAAATGCGCGGCGTGTGGAAGATGACGGCCTTCATCGCCGGAGATTGAGGGCGACGTGGCCCTTCGCATCACCCGCCGGGCGACGCTCGGCCTTCTCGGCGCCGCCGCCGTGGCGTGGCCCGCCTTCGCCGACGCGCTCGGGCCGGTGGTGCGGCCGTCGGACGCGGCGCGGCGCGATCCCGCGCTCGTCAAGGTGCGCGCCGCCGCTCTCGCGGCCGCGAAGGCGAAGGACATCAAGCAGATCGAGCCGCATCTCGATTCCCGCATCCTCATCGCCTTCGGCGGCGAGAACGGCGCAGCGGCCTTCGCCAAGCTGTTCGCCGAGGCGCCGGTGCTCTGGGAAGAGCTCGCTTGGGTCCTCGCGAACGGCGGGCGCTTCCTCGAGGGCGAATTCTGGGCGCCCTACACGTTCCAGGCCAATGTCGGGACACTCGACCCGGCCGAGACCGGCATCGTCGTCGCCGCCAAGGTTCCGGCGCGCGCCGAGCCCAGCGCCGACGCGAAGCTGGTAGCGATGCTCGATCATCACGTCGTGCATGTCACCGATTGGCGCGACGCCGAGAAGGCGCCGCGCCCGTTCTACAATCGCAAGGACTGGGTGAGGATCGAGCTGCCCGGCCAGCGCATGGCCTGGGTCGGGGCGCGCTTCGTGCGCAGCATGGACGACTACCGCGCCGGTTTCGCCAAGAAGGGCGGCGTGTGGAAGTTGACCGGGTTCGTCTCGGGCGATTGATCGTGCCGGGCACCGCAGGCGGATGAGCGCGAACGCCAAATTTCCGGCCGCGGTGAGCGGGCGCGCGGTTCTCCGCCTCTCGCTGCCCATCATCCTGTCCAATCTCTCGATCCCGCTGATGGGCGCGGTCGACACGGCGGTGATGGGCCACCTGCCCGACGCCGCCTATATCGGCGGCGTGGCGCTCGGGGCCCTCGTCTTCACTTATGTGTATTGGGGCTTCGGCTTCCTGCGCATGGCGACGACGGGCTTCACGGCGCAAGCGCGCGGCGCCGGTGACGACCAGGAGCTGCGCCACGTGACGCTGCGCGGTGCTCTGCTGGCGGCCGGCCTCGGCGCGCTCATCGTCGCAATGCAGTTTCCGCTCACAGCCCTGGCCCTCTCCGTGCTCGAGGGCAGTGCGCGGGTGAAGGAGCTGGCGCGCGACTACGTGCTGGTGCGCATCTGGGGCGCGCCGGCCACGCTCATCATCTACGTCGTACTCGGCTGGCTCATCGGCATGCAGCGAATGCGCACGGTGCTGGTCCTGACCGTGTTCCAGAACGCGCTCAATGCCGGGCTCGCGCTCCTCTTCGTCATGGAGCTGGGCTGGGGCATCAAGGGCGTCGCCGGCGCCACGCTTTCGGCCGAGTACGCGTCGGCGGCGCTCGGCGGGGTGGCCCTCTGGCGCGCGCACCGACCGCTCGCCGGGCGCTGGGGCGGCGCCGGGCTCTTCGACCGCGCCAAGCTCATGGGCGCGTTCCGCGTCAACGGCGACATCTTCCTCCGCACGCTCTGCCTCGTCACCGGCTTCGCCTGGTTCACCAGCCAAGGCGCGGGGCAGGGCGATCTCGTGCTGGCCGGCAACGCAATCTTGATCACCTTCATCGCCTTCGCCGCCTATGGCCTCGATGGCTTCGCGCACGCGGCTGAAACCCTCGCCGGCTCGGCCATCGGCGGCCGCGACGGAGCCGCGTTCCGCGCCGCGGTTCGGGTCACGACCTGGTGGGCGGCGGGCGTGGCCGTCGCGGCCGGGCTCGTCTTCGCCGCAGCCGGACCGGCGCTGATCGACGTCATGACCGGCATCGACGCGGTCCGCGCCGCCGCGCGAAACTATCTGCTCTGGGCCGCGTTTTATCCCGTCGTCGCCGTCTGGTGCTTCCAGCTCGACGGCATCTACATCGGTGCCACCCGCACCGCCGAGATGCGCAACGGCATGGCCCTGGCGCTCGCCAGTTTCCTCGCGCTCGGCTATGCGCTGCTGCCGCGCTTCGGCAATCACGGCCTCTGGGCGGCGTTCACCGGCTTCGCTGCGATTCGCGGAATCTTGCTCGCGTGGTGGTATCCGCGCCTGCTGGTGCAGTTCGCGCGGCCGGCGTGAGTATGGCCCCGCGGTGGCGTCCGGCGGTCGAAGTGGTATAACGCGCCGCATGTCCGAACGCCGACCGCAATCGCCCGACGCCAAGGCCGCGCTGCGCCGCTTCCTGCTCGAGATCGGGCCCCTCGCCGTCTTCTTCTTCACCTATGTGGGCTGGGACTATGTTTTCCCGCCGGCCGAGCCGGTGAAGTCGGGGGCGCTATCGAACAGCCTGATGGCGGCGACGGCGGTGCTGATGGTCGCCGTCGTCGTCTCGCTGGTGCTCTCCTACAGGTGGGAAAAGCGCGTGCCGCTGATGCCGCTCGTCACCGCCGTCATGGTGGTGATCTTCGGCGGCCTCACCATCATTCTGCGCGACGAAATCTTCATCAAGATGAAGCCGACGATCGTGAACTGCCTGTTCGCCGCGGCGTTGTTCGTCGGTCTCGCCTTCAACAAGTCGTTTCTCCACCCGCTGCTCGGCCACAGCCTGCAGCTGAGCCGCCACGGCTGGCGCGTGCTCACCTGGCGCTGGGCGTTCTTCTTCGTGTTCCTGGCGGTGCTCAACGAGATCATCTGGCGCAGCTTCTCGACCGATTTCTGGGTGAGCTTCAAGGCCTGGGGCATGTTCCCGCTCACGCTCGTCTTTGCGCTGGCGCAGGTTCCGCTCATCCAGCGCCATGCGCCCGAAATGCCGCAGCGGGGCTGAGAGCGCGCTTCGAGCGGCCATGAAGCTGCCGATCCAAACCGCCCGCCTCGTCCTCCGCGACATGACCGGGGTGGATTGGCGTGAGGTGCACGCTTACAACCGCGATCCCGAGTTCTACCGCTTCCTGCCGATCGATTCGCCCGACGAGGAGGCGACGCGCGGCTTCGTGCGGCTCTGCCTCGCGCGCGCCCGCGCGCGGCCGCGGCGCCACTACGACCCGATCCTCTGCGAGCGTACTACGGGCCGCGTGGTCGGCACGCTGCGCTTGAGCCTGCGCGAGCGCGGCGTGGCCGATTTCGGCTACGCGATCCGCCCCGAGGCCTGGAATCGGGGATATGCCACCGAGGCCGTCGCGGCTCTGCTCGGCGCGGCGCGGCGGCCGCTCGGGCTCGTCCAGGTCTGGGCGACGGTGGACCCCGAAAACGCCGCTTCGTGCCGTGTGCTCGAGAAGCTCGGCTTTTCGTGCTGCGGCGGCGAGGCGGGGGCTTCGATCAAGGCGGGGCGGCCGCCTTCGTTGGTCTACAAGCGCAGTCTCGCGCCGGCCGAATTCGTTTCGGAACGAGCGTTATAGAAATTTCTTGAACGGAACGCGGTCGCGCCGTAGATTGTGACCGATCGTTCCGAAACTAGATGCGGCACGGCCATATGGCCCGCCCCAAGGCCTTCGACCCGGAGGAAGCACTCGACCGCGCCACCGCCTTGTTCTGGCGGAAGGGCTATGAAGCCACGTCGGTGGCCGACCTTGTCGAAGCGCTCGGCATCAACCGCGGCAGCCTCTACGGCACGTTCAAGGACAAGCGCGCGCTCTTCCTGGCGGCGCTCGAGCGCTATGACGAGCGCGAGATCGGCGCCACCGTGCGCCATCTCCGCAACACGCCAGGGCCGGGCCGCGAGCGCATCCAATCGCTGTTCGACAAGGTCATTCGCGCCGTCGAGGAGCGCGGCGACCGGCGCGGGTGCCTCGTCTGCAACACGGCCGTCGAGCTCGGCACGCTGGATCCGGATATCGAACGGCGCATCAAGGCGAGCCACGAACGGCTGACGGGCGCGTTTTCCGTGGCGCTCGCCGCCGACCCTGGCTATCCGACCGAGCCTGAGCGCCGCGATCGCCGCGCGCATTTCCTCACCGCGACGCTCATGGGCGTCAACGTGATGGCGCGGGCCGGTGCCACGCCCGACACGCTGCGCGGCATCGTGCGCATCGCGATGCGCGGGCTGAATTGAACCGCATCCGGCGTCGCGCAGACTGGCGGCCGGCCTTGCGCGATTCGTCACGGCTGCGACCAACGACGCGGAACTTCGGCCGCGACTGGGCGTAGGACAAAATCGGGGAATCTTGACCGTACCGGAGGCTCACGATGCGGCCGTTCTTGGTCGTCGTGGCGGGTCTTGCGATCGGCTGGCTGCCGATCGCCGCCCTCGACGGCGCGATTCCGAAAACGGCAATTCCCTACAACGACGCGGCGCTGCGTGCGGCGATCGCCGATGGAATGAGCCGCGCTGGCGCCGCCAGCGTGCACGCCGACGACGGTCCGGACGCGCGGCCTTAGCTCATAGCGCGCGCCATCTCGAACGTCGCGCCGCAACGCCGCCGCTACTTTTTCATTTCACCCGCCCGACGTTCCCGCATGGCGGCGCGGCGCCCTTGGAGCGCGGCACGGCATGCCGGCGATATTTCGCTGCGGTGCGCCTTGAAGCATTCGCGAATACGTCCGCCGCCCGGTTTCACGCCGGGGCAGAGACGCTCGAAGTCGGCGCGGCAGGCGTGCCGCGGTTTCGCGTTCTCGGCGATGGCGGGCGCGGCGAATAGGACGAGGACCGGCAAGACCCAATAGGGATGCATCGATGTTCCCCGGCGATCGAGAGGCGAGAAGCCTGCCTCCTGTCCCTTACCGGAGCGTTAAGGCGGCGCCCTGGGCCGGCGCCGGTGTCAGCGATGGATATCGCCCCAATCACCGGGCGGATTGGTGCGCACGGCGAAGGCGCGTTCGCCCGCGACCTCGCGGTAGTGCGTGAGCGCCCAGCGCGTGGTCGGAAACGCGAGGCCGGCCGCCGGGATCTCGTCCCATTTGAACAACGAGACTTCCAAGCTTTCGGGGCCGCAGGCGACGGCCTCGCGCAGCAGGCGCGCACGGAAGAACAGGTGCACCTGCGAAATCCGCGGAATGTTGTAGACCGCAAAGAGGTCGCCGACTTCGATCTCGGCGCAGGCCTCCTCGAACGCTTCGCGCCGGGCGCCGTCGACGACGGTCTCGCGCGCTTCGAGATAGCCCGCCGGCAGCGTCCAGAAGCCGCGCCGGGGATGGATCGCGCGCCGGCAGAGCACGACGCGGCCATCGTGCTCGATCACCGAGCCGACGACGATCTTCGGATTTTCGTAGTGGATGTAGCCGCACTCGGCGCAGACCAGACGCTCGCGGTCGTCGCCGGGCGGAACCTTGTAGACCGAGGGGCCGACCGCCTGGCCCGTGGGGCTGCGGCGCGGCTTCGGCGCGGTCGAGTCGGGGGCTGACATGATGTCAATTTGACCTCGCGCGCCCGGCCTGACAAGACAAGGGCGCAATGCCCGCGAGCAAACGCCCCCCCATCGCCGAAGAGCTGATCCGGCAATATGTCGGCATCATTCCGCACGTGGCCGAGCTCGGCATGGAAACGATGCACGCCGCGCGCGGCATGGCGATCATGAAGCTGCCCTATCAGGGGCGTCTCGTCGGCAATCCCGAGAACGGCGTGATCCACGGCGGGGCGGTGACGACGCTCATCGACACGGTGTGCGGCCTTGCCGTGATCACGGCGCCCGACGAGCCCTCGCGCGTCGCCACGCTCGATCTCCGCATCGACTATCTGCGCCCCGCCACGCCGCTGCGCGATCTCTATGCGCGCGCCGAGGTCTATAAACTCACGCGCCACGTCGCGTTCCTGCGCGCCGAGGCCTACGAAGACGACCCGCGCGATCTCGTCGCCGCGGCCACGGGCACCTTCATGTTCGTGCGCCGCAATGCCGCGCGGAAGGGCCTCGCCAAGCCATGAGCGCGTCGCCGCCAAGCTTGGCCGAGATGGTGCGCGCGGCGCGCGAGGCTGGCGACATGAACCGCTTCATCGAGGCGATTCCCTATGCGCGATTCCTCGGCATTTCCGCCTCCGCCGAGGGCGGCGTGCTGACGGCGCGGCTCGCGAGCTCGGACAAGATCATCGGCAATCCGGCGCTGCCGGCGATTCACGGCGGCGTCGTCGGCGCGTTCCTCGAAACCACCGCCATTCTGCAATTGCTGTGGACGCTCGACAGCGTCCGCATCCCTAAGACCATCACCATCACGATCGACTATCTGCGCTCGGCGGGCGCGCATGAAACCTTCGCGCGCGCCGAGGTAACGAAGCTCGGCAGCCGCGTCGCCAATGTGCGCGCCTATGCCTGGCAGGCGGATATCGCCAAGCCCGTCTCCAGCGCCAACGCCAATTTCCTGATCACGCCCGCCAACGAGGAGCCGAATGGCTGAGCGGGCGATCGAGCGGGGCTGGCGGCGCGAGCGCGTACTGAAGGAGGATTTCTTCAGCCGGGTCGAGATCGGGCGCTGGCCCGAGCGCTGGGGCGACGCTCTCGTCGTCATGCGCGACGTCGGCGCCGCGGTGTGGTGGATCAAGCCGCTCGCCCATTTCATGATCCGCAAGGAAGTACGGGCACTCCGCCGCTTGACCGAGGCCGGCTATCCGCATGCGCCGCATCTCCTCCACTGGGACGGGCGCTATCTCTGCCGCTCGTGGCACGAGGGACAGGCGCTCAAGACCGCGCAGGTGCGCGACGCACGATTCTATCGCACCGCGTTCGGCATCCTTCGCCGCCTGCATCGCCTCGGCATCGCGCACAACGATCTCGCCAAGGAGCCCAACTGGCTGGTCACGGCCGAGGGGCGGCCGTTCCTCATCGATTTCCAGCTCGCCAAGGTTTCGCCGCGGCGCGGCTGGCTGTTCCGCCGCATGGCGCGCGAGGATCTGCGCTATCTCTTGAAGCACAAGCGCAAATACTGCCCCGAGGCGATGACGGCGCGCGAGAAGCGCATCGCGTCGACGCCGGGCCTGTTCTCGCGCGTTTGGCGCAAGACCGGGAAGAGGGCCTACAACTTCGTCACGCGCAAGATCTTCGGCTGGGAAGACGCCGAGGGCGAGGGCCACTACAAGCGCTACGCCAAGAAATAGCGGCGGCGCCCTTTCCGCTTCCTCAGCGCAGGCTGGCGGGGACTTTCAATCCCTTTTCGGCGAAGTATTTGACCGCGCCCGGATGGAAGGGGAGGAAGTTGTTGCGGTCCCAATTCGCGAGCACCGTCTCTCTAGCGGAAGCGTGCCCGCGGAGGATGAGATTGCTGTGCTCGAGCACGGTCTTGGTGATGCGGTAGGCGAGCTCTTCGCTCATATCCTTGTTGACGATGAAGAAATTGAACGTGCCGAGCGTCTTGTGGTCTTCGCCGAGCTGGCGATAGGTGGCCTTGGGCACTATCGCCTCGGTGAGCTCCGGAAAATTCTTCCGGATGGCCGCGATCTCCGCATCGCTGTAGCGGATGAAGCGGACGTTGCGCTCGTCCTCGATCGCGCTGAACGCGTCGATCGGCAGGCCGGCGGCGAAGGCGAAGGCGTCGATCTTGCCGTCGATCAGATGGTCGGCGATCGCGGCGGCGCCGCCGTATTGGAAGTCGGCGTCGATCTTGAGCGCCTTGAACATCAGCGGGAAATAGGTGCCCGGCGTGCCCGCCTTGGGGCCGACGCCCACCTTGCGCCCGACCATGTCGCGCACCGAATGGATGGTGCTCTTCTCGAGCACGACGAAGTGGAACGGGGTGTCGTACATCGGGAAGAGGGCGCGAATGTCGCGGAACTTCTTCCCCTTCGTCCAGGCCGCGCTCGCGTTCCAGGCCTGATTCGCGATGCCCATCGTGGTCATGCCGAGATCGATCTTCTTGTCGCTCAGCAGCACGATGTTGTCGTTGGGGCCGCCGGTTTCGCGCGTATGCACGGGGATGCCTGACTGCTTGGTGATGAGGCGCGCGACGAAGCCGCCATAGATCACATAGGTTCCGCCCTTGCTCGCGGTCCCCATCGTCAGCTTCGCGGGTTCGGCAGACGCGGCATCGCCGGCCGCCAGCACTGCGGCCAGCGCCAGCCAACAGACGCAAATAGCGCGCACGATCATGGGTGCCGCCCTCAATCGGCCTCGGGAGCCGGGGCGTAATTGCCACCAAGGCGGTAAAGAACGGCTGAGCGCAGACGGTTAACGCGCGAGGGGACGCCTACTCGGCCGCATCCTTGGCGCCGGCCGCGAGGCTATCCGGACCGGTGAAGGCGCGGTCGTGCTGCAGCGAGGGGATGCGCCGGCGCGCCTCGGCGGATTTGGCGAGGTCGATCTCGGCCACGATCACGCCTTCGCTCTCGCCGCCCTCGGCCAACACCTCTCCCCAAGGATCGATGATGAGCGAGTGTCCGAAGGTGCGGCGGCCCTGCGCGTGGGTCCCGCACTGGGCCGCGGCGATGACGAAGGCGCCGCATTCGATGGCGCGCGCACGGTTGAGAATGTGCCAATGCGCGCGTCCCGTCTGCTCGGTGAAGGCGGCCGGCACCGTGAACATCGCGGCGCCCGCCTTGGCGAGCGCGCGATAGAGCCGCGGGAAGCGCACGTCGTAGCAGATTGTCATGCCGAGGAGGCCCCACGGCGTCGGCGCCACCACGGCGCGGTCGCCGGGCGCGATGCGCTCGGATTCGCGATAACGCTCGCCGCCGGCGAGATCGACGTCGAACAGATGCAGCTTGTCGTAGCGCGCGACGATGTTGCCGGCGGCGTCGAACAGGATCGAGCGGTTCGCGTACTTGGCAGAGCCGGTGCGGATGGAGAGCGAGCCCGCCAGGATCCAGGCACCGGTTTCGCGCGCGAGGCCGCGGAAAGCCGGGATCGCCGGATGCTCGGATTCGGGCAGCGCCTTCTTCACCGCCTCGGCGCCGATGGGCTCGATCATCGTCACGTTCTCGGGATAGGTGATGAAATCAGCGCCCTGGGCGCGCGCCGCGCGGCCGAGCCGCAGCGCCGTCTGGATATTGGGCGCGAGCTCGCGCCCGGCGGTCACTTGCACGCAGGCGGCCTTGAATATTCCGCTCATGACGCAGCCTTCAACATGGGATCGAGCTTGCCCGCGGCATCGAGCGCGTAGAGATCGTCGCAGCCGCCGATGTGCTTGCCGTTGATCCAGATCTGCGGAACCGTGCGCCGGCCCGAGCGCCGCATCACGTCCTTGCGCTTCTCGGGATCGAAGGTCACGTCGGTTTCGTCGTAGCGCACGCCCTTGCGGTCGAGCAGCGCCTTGGCCGAAGCGCAGTAGGGGCAAAGGGCCGTCGTGTAGATCTCGATCTTGAGCATCGTTGTCTCCGCGCCGCCGCCACCCCCGACCCGGCGGCGAATCGCTCATCATGCAATTCTGACGCAAATAGTGTGCCCGTCCAAGCCCGCCAAGGGTCTACGCGGCGAGGCGGGGCGGCGTTCCTGGAGCCAGGGCAGCGGTTTGCCCATGAGTTCGCGGACCGGCGCGGTCGGATCCTCACCCTCTCCCTCGAAACTTAGATTTCTATGTTTCGGACGATAGTACGGCGGCGTCGCCTGAGGCAATTCGGCGGCTGAAAGCCGCCCATCTTCGCGCGCGGAAGTGCCGACCGGCGGAAAATCTCGATGGCGCGTCGATGAGGGGCGCGCCTCAGCCCCCCTCGCCGCCCTCGACGATATCCTTCAAGGCCCAGAGGTCCTTGATGTTGAGGCCCGAGCCCTGCTTTTCCGCGACGCCCTTCTTGATGAGGTCGCTGATCGCGCGCGCCACCGTCTCGCGCGTCGTGCCGCAGCGCGCGGCCAGGTCCGAGTGCACCGGCAAGGGATCGATCGCGGCCGATTCGGCGTCCTCTTTGGCGAGCGTGCGGGCGAGGCGCAGGATCTCGGCGTAGACGCGCGTGTAGGCGCCGAGCGTCGAGAGGTCCATGATGCGATCGTTCGACGTGCGGATGATCACCGCCAGGCGCTCGATGACGGCGACGGCGAATTCCGGATGCTCGCGCATCAGCTTCTTGAAGGCTTCGGGCCCGAGGGCCGCCACCAGCGCGCGCTTGGTCGCGACGACGCTGGCCGAGCGCGGCTTGCCGTCGATGGCGGAAAGCTCGCCGAACATGCCGCCGGCACGGATGTCGTCGTAGCTCACCTCGCGGCCGGAATAGGAGTAGTTCACGACCCTGACGATCCCGCCGACGATGAAGAATACGTCGCGGCTCTCGCTCTCGCGGTCGATGATCTGCTCGTCGGCCCTGTATTCCTTCCAGACGCAGCGCTTCTCGAGATCGCGCCGAACCGCCTCGGGCAGGCAGGCGAGCACGGGAATGCGGTCGAGCGTGCGCTGCACCGGCCAGGTGGCGCCGCGCAGGCGGCGCGAGGCCTCGGCGGGACTAGCCATGTTCGCCTCCCTTGGGGCCGTAGAAGACGACCCAGGTGCCGAAATCGGCGCTGAAGGATTCGAAGCGATGCTCGGCGCCGGCGGGGGCGAAGAGCGCATCGCCGGGCCCGAACGGAACGCGCTTGCCCGCGCAGGCGAAGGTGCCGGTCCCGCTGGCGACGATGTAGATCTCGTCCTGTTCGTGCGGCGTTTGCGGATCGCTGCCCTTCGGCGCGTAATAGCGCAAAACCATCGAGCCGTGCCGCATCAGCTCGGCGGAGCGAAATCCGGGCGGGATCGGCGCCCGGCGGGCCTGGTCGAGGGTTGCACTGAGCGGCACGGCCATCGGTTGCTCCGCCGGATTCCGGCCCCAAAGTGCCCGCCAAGCTGCCCCTGTCAAGTGCGTCCGCTCACATACACTCAATCCGATTTGAGCACCCGGGCGATGGCCAGCGCATCGACCGCGACAGCACCGGCCCGCAGCAGGGCGCGGGCGGCGGCATCGAGCGTGGCGCCGGTGGTGAGCACGTCGTCGACCAGCGCGATGCGCTTGCCCGCGACGAGCGCACGGCGGCGGGCCGGCACCGCGAAAGCGCCGCGCACGTTGAGCCGGCGCTCGCGTGCGGTGAGCCCGCCTTGGCTCGGCGTGGGGCGGAGACGCACCAGCGCATCGGGCGACCAGGCGATGTGGCTCTCGCGCGCGATGGCGCGGGCAAGGAGGGCGGACTGATTGTAGCGGCGGCGGAAGAGGCGCCGCCAATGCAGCGGAATGGGCACGATCAACTCGGCCCGCGCCAACACCTCGCCGCCGGCGCGCGCGATCCAGCGCGCCAGCGCCGGGGCGGCATGGACCCGGTCCGCGTTCTTGAAGCGCAGGATGAGCGGCTTGCTCGCCTCATCGTAGCGCATGACGGCGCGGGCGCGGCCGAAGGCGGGCGGATGGGCGAGACACTCGCCGCAAACGGCCGTGCCCTGCGCATGCTCGAACGGCAGGCCGCAGCGGTCGCAGAGCGGCGGGCCGATGAAGCGGATGGCGCCCCAGCAGGCGGGGCAGAGGGCGCCCGGCTCGCCCACGGGCTTGCGGCAGACGAGGCAGAGCGGCGGCAGCACGAGATCGAGTGCCAGCCGCGCCGCGCGCCGGATGCCGCCATATCGTTCTGCCGTGGCCTCGGTCATCGTCGCCGATCCTAGCGCGTCGACGCCCCGGCTGTAGCTAGCTGGTCAAGTTGTCCGGTTTTCGTAGCGGGTCACTTGTCCGCTTCTTTCTGTTGAGTCCATGTTTTGATTCTTTCTTTGGTTGTGGTGGGGCCTGTGGGGATGT
>DATBLL010000075.1:0-7391 GCA_036555425.1 Alphaproteobacteria bacterium
TGGGTGCCGACGAGGATGTCGATCTCGCCCGCGGCAAGCTGGCGGAGGATCGCGTCGCGCGCCGCGCCGGTGTCGCGCCCGGTCAGCAGCGCCAGCTTGACGCCGACGGCCTCGGCCAAGGGCGCGATCGTCGCGTAATGCTGACGCGCGAGGATCTCGGTCGGTGCCATCAGCGCCGCCTGGGCGCCGGACTCGACCGCATTGAGCATCGCGAGAAAGGCGACGACGGTCTTGCCGCTGCCGACATCGCCTTGGAGCAGGCGCAGCATGCGCGCATCGGAGGCCATGTCCTTGTCGATCTCCGCCAGCGAGCGCGTCTGCGCGCCGGTCAGGCGGAACGGCAGAGCGGCGAGGGCTTTCTGCCGCAGCGGCCCCGCGACCTTCAACGCGCGGCCGCGCGCGCGGCGCTGCTGGCTGCGGACCAGGCGCAGCGCGATCTGGCCGGCCAGCACCTCGTCGTAGGCGAGGCGCATGCGCGCCGGCGTTTCGGGCGCCAGGTCGGCGGCGGATTGCGGCGCATGCGCGGCGCGCAGGGCCGCGTGCCAGCTCGCCCATTTCTGCCGCTGCACGAGGTGGGGATCGCTCCATTCCGGCAGCTCGGGCGCAAGCTTCACCGCGGCGGCGACGGATTTGCGCATCACGCGCGGCGTCAAGCCCTCGGTCAGGCGATAGACGGGCTCGACCGCGGCCAGCTCGGCCCTCTGCTCGAGCGTGCCGACATAGTCGGGATGCGCCATCTGCTTGCCGCCGCCATATTCGTCGACGCGGCCGCTGACGACACGGATCTCACCGGCGGGAAACTGCTTCTCGAGATAGTCGTTCTTGGCCGAGAAGAAGACGAGCGTGATGAAGCCGGTCTCGTCGCCGCAGACGATGCGGTAGGGCCTCTTTCGGGTCGGCGACGGCTCGTGCTTGTGCACCTTGACCGTCAAGGTCGCGATCTCGCCAGGCTTGGCGTCGCCGACCGTCGGCGAATGGCGGCGGTCGACGATGCCGCTCGGCAAGTGCCAGAGCAGGTCGACGATCTTGCTGCCCGCCGCGCGCGTCATCAGCTCGCCGATGCGCGGCCCCACGCCGGCGAGGCGCCTCACCGGCGCGAACAGCGGGAAGAGGATGGAAGGTCGCATCAAAGCGGGGTTGGCAAGCAAGCTCGGCGCGCACTATAGGACTAACCGCTTCCAGCGAGGCAATCCCGGTGAGCGCCGACGATGGCGGGGACGATCTCGTCCGCCGCCGCAAGCGCCTGAAGTTCCGGTCCTGGCACCGCGGGACGAAGGAGATGGACCTCCTTCTCGGTCCCTTCGCCGACGCATGCCTGGACGGCTTCGATGGGCCGCAGCTCGCCGAGTACGAGGCGCTGTTGGAGCAGCCCGAGCCCGACCTATATGAGTGGATCATGGGGCGCGCGGCGCCGCCGCCTTCCGCCCGTTCCTCCGTCCTCGATCGCCTGATCGCCCATTACGCCGGCAATGCCCGATAGTCCGCTGCCGCTCGACACCAAGCCTGGCGCCCTCGTCGTCGCCGGCGCGCCCGAAGGCGCCGATGCGCTGCTGCTCGGCGCCTGGGCCGGCGAGGGGCGCACGCTGCTGCACGTGGCGCGCGATGACGCGCGGCTCTACCGCCTCGTCGACCATCTCCGCTTCTTTCATCCCGGCGTCGAGACCCTGGCCTTTCCCGCCTGGGACACGCTGCCCTATGACCGCGTGTCGCCCAACCTCGAGATCATGGCCGACCGGGCGAGCGTGCTGGCGAAGCTGGCCGGCGCCACCGGCGAGGGGGAGGGGCGCGCGGCCGCCTCGACGGTCGTCGTCACCACCGTCAGCGCGATCCTGCAGCGCGTCCCGCCGCGTGCCGTGTTCCGCGGAACGACACTGTCGTTCCAGCGCGGCGGCACGCTGGGGCTGGACAAGCTCACCGCCTTCCTGGCCGCGCACGGCTTCAACCGCGTCGGGACCGTGCGCGAGCCGGGCGAGTTCGCGGTGCGCGGCGGCCTCATCGATCTCTATCCACCGGGTGCCGCCGAGCCGGTGCGCATCGACCTTTTCGGCGAGACGATCGAGGCCATCCGCGGCTTCGACCCGCTGACGCAGAAGACGACGGGCATGCATGAGAGCTTCGCGCTCGCGCCCGTTTCCGAGCTGGTGCTCGACGAGGCGCGCATCACGCTGTTCCGCGAGCGCTATCGCGCCGCGCATCCACAGGACTGGCGCGGCGATCCACTCTACGAAGCGGTCAGCGCCGGCCAGCGCTTCATCGGCATGGAGCAGTGGCTGCCGCATTTCTATTCCGGGCTCGAAACGCTGTTCCACTATCTCCCCGGCGCCACCGTCACCATGGACCATCAGGTCGAGCAGGCGGTGGATGCGCGGCTCGACCTCATCGCCGACTATTACGAGGCGCGGCGCAGCCTCGCGGCCGGCGGCAAGACGCCGGTGGGGGAATTCATCTACCGCCCGGTGCCGCCGGGCAGCCTCTATCTCGACCGCGCCGAATGGAAAGCGCGGCTCGCCGAACGGCGCGTCGCCGCGTTCTCGCCCTTCGCCGCGCCGGAAGGCGCCGCCGGCGCCATCGACGCCGGCTACCGCCAGGCGCCCGATTTCGCCGCCGCGCGCAACAAGGGCGATGTCAATCTCTTCGACGAGGTGCGCGAAACGCTGCAACGCTACGCGCGCGACGGCGCGCGCACGATGGTGGCGGCGTTCACGGCCGGCTCGAAGGCGCGGCTCGCGCAGCTGCTGAAAGAGCACGGCGCCGCCAGCGTGCAGGAGGTCGCCGATTGGGCCGGCGCGCTCGCCCTGCCGCGCGGCGCCATCAGCGTCGCCGAGCTGCCGCTCGAGCACGGCATCCTCAACAACCGCATCGCCATCGTCACCGAGCAGGACATCCTCGGCGAGCGCCTGGTCCGGCGGGTGAAAAAGCGGCGGCGCACGGATGCCTTCATCACCGAGCTCTCCTCGTTGCAGCCGGGGGACCTCGTCGTGCACGAGGACCACGGCATCGGCCGCTACGATGGGCTCGAGACGCTGACGGTCGGGGGCGCGCCGCACGATTGCCTGCGCCTGCTCTATGCCGGCGGCGACAAGCTTTATCTCCCGGTCGAGAACATCGAGCTCTTGTCGCGCTACGGCAGCGAGGAGGGCGAGGCGGCGCTCGACAAGCTCGGCGGCGCGGGCTGGCAGACGCGCAAGGCCCGCATCAAGCAGCGCATCCGCGAGATCGCCGACAAGCTCATCGCCATCGCCGCCCAGCGCCAGCTCAAGACCGCCGACACGGTGGAAGCGCCGACCGGCGCCTATGACGAATTCTCGGCGCAATTCCCCTATCAGGAGACCGAGGACCAGCAGAAGGCGATCGAGGACGTGTTGGGCGACCTCGCCTCGGGCAAGCCGATGGACCGCCTGGTGTGCGGCGATGTGGGCTTCGGCAAGACCGAAGTGGCGCTGCGCGCCGCCTTCATCGCCGCCATGGGCGGGCTGCAAGTCGCCGTCGTCGTGCCGACGACCTTGCTCGCGCGCCAGCACACCGCGATTTTCCGCGAGCGCTTCCGCGGCCTGCCGCTCAAGATCGGGCACCTCTCGCGCCTGGCCAATTCGCGCGAGGTGGCGGACACCAAGCGCGGCCTCGCCGCGGGCGACATCGACATCGCGATCGGCACGCACGCGCTGCTCGGCAAGACGGTGACGTTCAAACGCCTCGGCCTCGTCATCGTCGACGAGGAGCAGCATTTCGGCGTCGTGCAGAAGGAGCGCTTGAAAGAGCTGCGCGCCGACGTGCACGTGCTGACCCTGACGGCAACGCCGATTCCGCGCACGCTCCAGATGGCGCTGGCCGGCGTGCGCGATCTCTCGCTCATCACCACGCCGCCGGTGGACCGGCTCGCGGTGCGTACCTTCGTGCTGCCCTACGACCCGGTGGTGATCCGCGAGGCGATCCAGCGCGAGCTCTTCCGCGCCGGGCAGATCTACTATGTGTGCCCGCGCATCGAGGACCTCGCCGGCGTCACCGCCGAAGTGCGCGAGTTGGCGCCCGAGGCCAAGATCGCGACCGCGCACGGGCAGATGGCGGCGAGCGAGCTCGAAGACACGATGGTCAAATTCGTCGACGGCCAGATCCAGATCCTGGTCTCGACCAACATCATCGAATCGGGCCTCGATATCCCCAACGTGAACACGATCATCGTGCACCGTTCGGACCGTTTCGGCCTGGCCCAGCTCTATCAGCTGCGCGGCCGCGTCGGCCGCTCCAAGGTGCGCGCCTACGCCTATCTGACGATTCCGCCCAACCAGGCCCTGAGCGAGGACGCGCAGCGCCGGCTCGAGGTGATGCAGATGCTCGACACGCTCGGCGCCGGCTTCCAGCTCGCGAGCCACGACATGGATATCCGCGGCGCCGGGAATCTGCTCGGCGAGGAGCAGTCGGGCCACATCCGCGAGGTCGGCATCGAGCTCTATCAGCAGATGCTGGAGGAGGCGGTGGCGACGGCGCGTGAGGCCGGCCCCGCCGGCTTGAAGCCGGCCGAGGAGCGCTGGACGCCGCAGATCGCGATCGGCATGCCGGTGCTGATCCCGGAGGAGTACGTGCCCGACCTCAGCGTGCGGCTCGGCCTCTATCGCCGCATCGCCGATCTCATCGAGGCGCGCGAGATCGACGCCTTCGCCGCCGAGCTGGTCGACCGCTTCGGGCCGCTGCCCGACGAGGTCAAGAACCTGCTCGATCTCGTCGCCATCAAGCGCTTCTGCGTGAGCGCGGGCATCGAGAAGATCGACGCCGGGCCCAAGGGTGCCGTCATCGCGTTTCGCGGCAATCGTTTCGCCCGACCCGAGAAGCTGGTGCGCTTCATCAAGGAGCAGGCGGGGACGATGAAAGTCCGTCCGGATCAGCGCCTGGTCTATCGGCGCGATTGGCGCGACGAGCGCGCACGCCTGCGCGGGGTCAACCACCTCGTGAAATCGGTCGCGGCGCTCGCCGCTTGATTCTGTAACATAAGCAAATGTAACTACCGCGCCCGGTGGGCCCGCCGGGCCCGGCGTGTCATGTCAGCGAAGGGAAAGCCCATGGCGGAAGCCACCGAACTCCACGAGAACATCCAGGAGGCGCACGAGAAGACCGGCACCAAGTGGATCGGCGTCTATATCGCGATCCTCGCCGTGCTGCTGGCGATCACCGGCATGGGCGGCTCGAATTCGATGAAGGACATGATCAACGCCAACGTCGAGGTGACGAATTACTGGTCGTTCTTCCAGGCCAAGAACGTCCGCCAGTCCCAGTTTCGCCTGGCCGCGGATCAGCTCGAGATCGACCTCGCGGCCAACCCCACCATGCCCGACGCCGCGCGCAAGAACATCGAGACGAAGATCAAGCGCTACCGCGAAACGGTGGAGCGCTACGAGAGCGATCCCAAGGAAGGCGACGGCAAGAAGCAGCTGATGGCCAAGGCGCGCTCGCTTGAAGCCGAGCGAGCCAAGGCCCAGCGCAGGGATCCCTATTTCGACTTCGCCGAGGCGCTGATCCAGATCGCGATCGTGCTCGCGTCGGTCACCATCATCACCGGCGCGCGGCCGCTTCTCTTCGGCAGCCTCGGCGTCGGCCTGCTCGGCGCGTTGCTGATGATCAACGGCTTCACGCTCTGGGTCACGATCGGACTGCTCGAGCATTGAGGCGCCGGCAGGGCCCTTTCTCTCCCGCTGCGCGGGAGAGACGGGAGACTTCGCGCGATCACGCTATTCTTCTCTCTCCCACGAAGTGGGAGAGAAGGGGCCCAAGCAACGCCGAAAGCGTTGCTTGGGAAGCGAGGGCCGCCGACACCGCTACGAATTCGCCGGCGCGGGGACCGCTTCGTCGGCGGCTTCGCGCTTCAGGAGCTCGAGCGCTTCCAAGAAGACCGCAGGCTCCTGCGCGCCGGAGATTGCGTATTTGTGGTTGAGGATGAAGCAGGGCACGCCCTGGATGCCCATGCGCCGCGCCATGGCATCTTCGTTCTCGACGCGCTCGACGTCGTCGCGCCCGGCGAGATAGTCGCGGACCGTCTTTTCGTCGAGGCCGGCGGCGGCGGCGATGGCGGCCAGCGCCTCGGCGTTTCCGATGTCGCGGCCGTCGAGGAAGTAGGCGCGGAAGAGAGCTTCGACGACTTCGTCCTGCTTGCCCGCGCGCCCGGCGATGCCGATCAGGCGGTGGGCGTTGATCGTGTTGGGCGTGCGCCGCATGCCGGCGAAATTGAAGGCGATGCCCTCGCTCGCACCCGCCTCGCTGACGCGCTTGTAGATCTCGTCGGCGCGCGCGCCGCCGCCGAACTTCGACGCGAGATAGGCCTTCCGCTCCATGCCCTCGGGCGGCATTTCGGGATTGAGCTGGTAGGGCCGCCAGGCGATCAACACCTCCACATCCTTGGGCGCCTCGGCGAGCGCGCGCTCGAAGCGGCGCTTGCCGATGAAGCACCAGGGGCAGATCGCGTCGGAGACGATGTCGACGGTGATGCGCGTGGTCATGATGATCCTGATCTAGTCTTGGGCGGCGCGTCGGCCAGGGGCGGTCGTGCCCGAAGTCTCCGCGAAACCGGCCCTGTGATCAATGCGGGGCGCGGCGTTTGACAGCGCCCGGGGGCAGCGGCACGCTCCCGCCGCCCGCGAGCACACCGGCCGCGTCAACCTTGGAGATTCGTCGTGCGATCCCGCATTGCCTTTCTGCTGCGCCTGACGGGCCTCAAGCTGGCGGCGTTTTTCACCTTCACCGCGCTGGCCCTCTACACCCCGAGCACGACCAATCTCCTGCTCGACGGCGCCGGCGGCGCTTCGAAGCTGATCGCGCAGGGCACCGAGGACGCCCTCCAATCGATCGGCGGCGCGTTCGGCGACGCCAACGCGCTGATGCCGAAAAAGGGCGCGGTCGAGCTGCTGTTGCGCTATGTCGGCATGGACAAGGTCATCCTCTTCATCGGCCTCGCGATCGGCCTCTATCTCGCCTGGATGCTGCTGATCGCGAGCGGCCGCGGCGTGCCGCGCAAGCTCGACTCGTCCGGCAGCCCGCGCGCGCGCGGGGCAGCGCGCGTGCAGGCTGAGCCGCCGCGTTAGTGTGAAATCCGTTTAGGTGCAATCGCTCGCGCAGCGGCCGCGCCGGGTTGGACGCGGTCGCCTATAGCCGATCGCGCTTGTAAACGTCCTTGCGGAACTGGACGCGGCCCTTCAAGTCGGTCCAGGCGGTGAAATACGTGATGTGGACGTGGACCGGCTTGGCGAAGGTGATCTTGTAGGGCTCGTTGGCGGCGATGATCTGGTTGATGCGATCCTCGGTCCACGAGCCATCGTCCTGATTGCGCAGCAGCAGCATTGCCATGTAGACGGCCGAATCGACGCGGATGCAGCCGCTGCTGAAATAGCGCACGTCGTCCTCGAACA
>DATBLL010000143.1:0-25156 GCA_036555425.1 Alphaproteobacteria bacterium
CGGCCGGCGTGGGCGCGCGCTTGCCCTTGTGCTTCGCGACCCAGTCCTCGGCCTTCTTGGGCGTGCGGTTGTAGACCGTCACCTCGTGACCGGCCTTGACGAGATGGCCCGCCATCGGGAAGCCCATCACGCCCAATCCCAAGAACGCAAGTTTCGCCATTGCCGTTTCGCTCCCGCGCGTTGCGATGAAAGGATGCACGCGGATGATAGACAGGCGCGCGCGATGCGGCAACGCATCGTGGGCCGCGGCCCAAGCGGGGCGCGCCGCGATTTCGCTTGCGGCCCGCGCGCGGCCTGCCGAGTATCGGCGCACACGAAACGCAACGCAGGGAAACGCGCGATGTACACGGCCACCGCCAAGATCGTGCTGCCGACGACGATCACCGGCTCGCTGCCGCGGCCGCACTGGTACACCGAGAATCTCGGCACGCGCCCGTTCCGCGACGCCATGGTCGATGCGCGCTTCCGCGAGCAGTATCTCGACGCGGTCGCGACCTACTTGAAGGACCAGGAGATCGCCGGCCTCGACATCCTCACCGACGGCGACGCGCGCTTCGACCGCGACGTCGGCGGCCACAACTGGTTCTCCTATGCGCCGCAGCGCATGAGCGGCTTCTCCGGCAGCACGGCCTACAAGGTCCAGGGCGGGCGCGCCGGCATGCCGGCGCAGCGCGGCCAGATTCTCCACGACGTGCTCGAAGCCCGCATCATGCCCGATCTCACCGGCCCGGTCGGACGCGGCACCCTGCAATACACGGCGGTGTGGAAGGCCGCGCAGCGCATGACGGCGAAACCGGTCAAGTTCGGCACCATCACGGCCGAGCTGATGACGCTCGCGGTGCGCGATCTCCACTACAAGGATGTGCGGAAGGCGATCCTCGCCGTCAGCGACGCGCTCAACGAGGAGCTGACCGACCTCGTCAACGGCGGCTGCAGCGTGATCCAGATGGAGGAGCCGCAGATCCACATGCTCGCGGCCAAGGGCATCGCCGACAAGGTGCTCACCACCGACTTCATGGTCGAGGTGTTCAACAATACGGTGCGCGGCCTCAGCGGCAAGGCCGAGATCTGGTGCCACACCTGCTGGGGCAACCCGGCGGCGCAGCGCATCTTCAAGGTGATGCCGAGCTACGCGCCGGCGCTGGCCCCGCTCTCCCGCCTCGACGCCGACGTCATCACCTTCGAGTGCTGCAGCATGGGCGGCTCCGACTTGGAGGCGATCGGCAAGGGCATCAAGGAGAAGAAGGTCGCGATCGGCGTCGTCGATCACCACACGCTGCAAGTGGAGACGCCCGAGCAGGTGGCCGGCCTCGTCCGCCGCGCGCTGAAGCACATTCCCAAAGAGCGCCTTGTGCTCTCGACCGATTGCGGCATGGGCCGCGAGGGCATGAGCCGCCGCCACGCCTTCTACAAGATGGTCTCGATCGTCCAGGGCACGAACCTCGTCCGCCGCGAGCTCGGCCTGCCCGAGGCCGCGTGCCTCGCTGCCGACGATCGCTATTCGATGGTGGAGTGACCCCGTGGCCGATGCCAAGCCGACTTGCGTCTTCGTCACCGGCGGCACCGCCGGTTTCGGCGCCGCCTGCGCGCGGCGCTATGTCAAGGCCGGGATGAAGGTGGTGGCGACCGGGCGGCGCGATGACCGCCTCGCCGCGCTGGCGAAAGAGCTCGGTCCCAATCTCCATCCGCTGCATCTCGACGTGCGCGACCGCGCCGCGGTGGATGCGGCGGTGAAGTCCCTGCCCCGCCCGTTCGCCGACATCGACATCCTGGTCAACAATGCTGGGCTCGCGCTCGGCCTCGAGCCCGCGCACAAGGTCGATCTCGACGATTGGGAGACGATGATCGACACCAACATCAAGGGTGTCGTCTACTGCACGCGCGCGATCCTGCCCGGCATGGTGGCGCGCGACCGCGGCCATGTCGTCAACATTGGCTCGGTCGCCGGCTCCTACCCCTATCCGGGCGGCAACGTCTACGGCGCCTCCAAGGCCTTCGTGCACCAGTTCTCGCTCAACCTGCGCGCCGATCTCCTGGGCTCGCATGTGCGCGTGACCTCGTTCGAGCCGGGCATGGCCGAGACGGAATTCGCGCTGGTGCGCTTCAAGGGCGATGCGCAGAAGGCCAAGATGCCCTACACCGGCTTGAAGCCGATGAGCGCTGAAGATATCGCCGAGTTGATCTACTACATCACCGCCGTCGTGCCGCCGCACGTGAACGTCAACCGCATCGAGCTGATGCCGGTGATGCAGGCGTTCTCGCCGTTCGCGTTCAAGCGAAGCTGAAGCGCCGTGAACTAGGCGTTGAGGCCGAGGTCCCGCTTGATGGCGTCGAGAACGGTGAGCCAAGTGTAGACGCCGTCGACGTCGCTGTTGCGCAGGAACAGGCGCACGCAGTCATAGGCCACGTCCAGGGCGCCCCGCCCGTGGATGGCGATCAGCTGAGCAGCCGTGGTTTCGCTCGCAGACCAGGTCATGGACCCGTCGTCTCGCGCCAAAATGCGGGCGCCGATATACGCGCGAAGCGTTACGCGAGCCTTAGCGCAGGGTTAGAAATCGGTTAACTCGCCGCCGCTACCCGCCGAAGAGCCGGCGCAGCTCGTGCCACGCCGCTTCACTCGGCGCCATCAGCAGCGGCACGGAGCGCGCAGCATCTGGGCGATAAGGCTCCTCGTCCCAATAGGCCGCGTGGCCGCCGGCCTCGCGCACGAGCAGCACGCCGGGCGCGTGGTCCCAGGGCAAGAGGCGCGTGAAGATCGCGTAGTGAATGCGGCCCGCGGCGAGGCCGAGATATTCCGCGCCGGCCGAGCGCTGGAAGCTCATCGGCCCCAGTTCGCGCTCGAGGCTCTTGAGGCGCGCATGCAGCGCCGGCGCGCGCCGCGCGCCCACATAGAGCACGCCGGTCATCGCTTTGAGCGGCCCGGCCTTCGCCATCGCGAGGCGGCGCCCGCCGCTCCAGGCGCCCGCGCCGCGCACGGCGATTTGCGTTTCGCCGTCGAGCGGATCGTGGATCCAGGCTGCCGCCGTCTCGCCGCGATGGACGAGCGCCACCATCACCGCGAAGCCGGTGCGGCTGTGGGCGAAATTGTGCGTGCCGTCGAGCGGGTCGAGGACCCAGCACCACTCGGCGGCGGCGATCGCGGCGCAGGCCTCGGCCTCGGCGCCGCCGCCCTCCTCGCCGACGACGCCGGCTTTGGGCAGCAGTGCGCCGAGCCGCTCGGTCAGAATCGCCTGACAGTGGAGGTCGGCCTCGGTGACGAGATCGTTGGGGCCGCTCTTCTGCCGGATGTCGCCCACGGCCAGCGATTTGAACCGCGGCAGCACCGCCGCCGCCGCGGCCGCGATCACGATGTCCCGCACGGCGGCGGGATCGACCGGCAGCGCCGTGGCGGAGACGTTCAGTGCCGGACCGCGCCGCTTTCGGCGCGGGGATGGCCGCCGTCGAGCTTGCTCGCGCGAGCGCGGAAGCGCGCGAGATCGGCGGCATCGATGCGCACGGTGACGTGCGCGTATTCCTCGTCGTCGCGGCGGCCGACGACGTCGGCGTGGCGATAGAGCCAGGCGAGGCCGGCGCCGTCGCTGAGCGGCACCTTCACGACGACGGTCGCGGCGCCGGCCGAGAGAATCGCATCGAGACGCTCGACGAGCATATCGCAGCCCTCGCCGGTCAGCGCCGACACGGCGACGCGCGGCGCGTTCGATTGCGCGATCTGGTTCAAGAGCCGCGCGCGCTCGGCGGGATCGAGGCGGTCGATCTTGTTGAGCACTTCGAACAGCCCGCGCTCGACCTTTTCGCCGAGGCCGAGTTCGCGCAGCACCGCGTGCACGCTCTCGGCCTGCATCTCGGTGTCGGGATGCGCGATGTCGCGCACATGCATGATGACGTCGGCGCCGATCACCTCTTCGAGCGTGGCGCGGAACGCGGCGACGAGAGTGGTCGGCAGGTCGCTGATGAAGCCGACCGTGTCGGAGAAGATGGCCTTCCGCCCCGAGGGCAGCACGCGGCCGCGCATGGTGGGATCGAGCGTCGCGAACAGCAGGTCCTTCGCCAGCACGTCGGCGCCGGTCAGGCGGTTGAACAGCGTGGACTTGCCGGCGTTGGTGTAGCCGACGAGGGCCACGACCGGATGCGGCACGCGCTTCCGCGCCTTGCGCTGGATGTCGCGCCGGCGCGTGACGGTCTCGAGCTCGATCTTGATCTTGGCGATGCGGTCGTCGATGAGGCGGCGGTCGATCTCGATCTGCGATTCGCCTGGGCCGCCGACGAAGCCGAAGCCGCCGCGCTGGCGCTCCAAGTGCGTCCAGCTCCGCACCAGGCGGCTGCGCTGATAGGAAAGATGCGCCAGCTCCACTTGCAGGCGCCCTTCGCTGGTGCGCGCGCGTTCGCCGAAGATCTCGAGGATGAGGGCGGTGCGGTCGATGACCTTGCAGCTCCACGCCTTCTCGAGATTGCGCTGCTGCGTCGGCGCGATCGCGCAGTCGAACACCACGAGGCCCACCGCGTTGGCCTTCACGGCTTCCGCGATGCGCGCCACGGCGCCCTTGCCGATATAGGTCGCCGGCACGAGCCTCGAGATCCGCACGACCTCCTTGCCGAGCACGGTCAGCTCGATCGCGGCGGCGAGCCCCGCGGCCTCTTCGAGCCGCGCCTGGGCGCGCGTTAACGCCTCGGCGTCGCCGCGCGACACCGGGTGGATGACATAAGCGCGCATCGGCGGCCGGGCGGTCGCGACCGGCTGGCGGCGGGGTTTCTTGATGTCGTCGTTCAACGGCGGTGGGGATTCCGGCCCTAGCTGGCCGCCTGCGCCGCGTGCTCGGCCTCGGGATCGAACAGCTGCACCGGGGTCGCCGGCATCACGGTCGAGATCGCGTGCTTGTAGACGAGCTGCGAGTGCTGGTCGCGGCGGAGCAGAACGCAGAAATTATCGAACCAGGTGACGATTCCCTGCAGCTTCACGCCGTTGACGAGGAACACCGTGACCGGGGTCTTCTGCTTGCGGATATGGTTGAGGAACTGGTCTTGGAGGTTCTGCGGCTTTTCGTTGGACATCGCCGGTTGCCTTTTTGGTTGTTGTTGCGGTTCTCGTTGTTGCGCGCGGTTGCCTAGGCCGCTCGCCAGTCGAAGCCTGCCCGCCTTCATATGGTGAGGCCGCTTTGGCGGACAAGGTCTAGTACGTCCGCCAGACGATCGAGTTGCGCCTCGGGGTTCAGTTGCTTGATACGGTCCTCCTCGCCCGCCGCGGGCCCGACCAGAATGGCTATGCAACCCGCGTGCCGAGCGCATTCGACATCAATCGCAGCATCCCCCACATACCACACGGTTTTGTAATCACTTATGCCCAATTCCTGTGTCGCAAGGTAAATAGGATCCGGCGCCGGCTTGTCGACCTTTGCGTCCCCGGCCCCCACCAGCCGCCCGAAATTGCGCTCCCAGCCGAGCTTGGCCGCCTCGGCGCGCAGCAGCGGACCGGTCTTGTTGCTGACGACCCCGAGATAGAGCCCTTGGCAGGCGAGGCGGCGCGTCACCCGCTCGGCTTCGGGCAAGGCGCGCAGGGTCTCGAGGTGGCTCGCGCGGTAAGTCGAATAGAAGATGTCGCGCGCCTCGGGCCAGCGTTCGCCGAACATGCGCGGAAAGGTGTCGCGCAG
This sequence comes from Alphaproteobacteria bacterium, assembly GCA_036555425.1. Lineage (GTDB taxonomy): Bacteria > Pseudomonadota > Alphaproteobacteria > Bin65 > Bin65 > SBBV01. The sequence continues at coordinate 5,646 of DATBLL010000143.1, forward strand.
CGAGGCGCGCACGCGCATGCGGCACTCGTCCATGGTCCAGGCGGGGAACCCCATGGCGGTGAGTGCCGCGTTGAGCGCCGCCTGGATCGTGCCCCAGGTGTCGACCAGCGTGTTGTCCCAGTCGAACAGGATCGCGCGCGGCGGTGAAAGCTGCCAGCTCATGCGCGATGCGCGTGCTCGGCATAGAGGCGCTGCAGCGCCTTGGTGAGCGGCCCGGGCTTGCCGTCGCCGACTTGCTTGCCGTCGATGGCGACCACCGGCGTCACCCAGGAGGTGGTGCCGGTGATGAAGGCCTCCGCGGCCGCCAGCGCCTCCCCCTTCGCGAACGGGCGCTCGACGAAGCGATAGCCCGCCTTTTCCGCCAAGGCCCGCACGGCGAGCCGGGTGATGCCGTTCAAGATCCGGTAGTCGGGCATGTGCGTGACCAGCTCCTTGGCCTTGGTCACGATCCAGGCATTGCTCGCGGTGCCCTCGCTGATCATGCCATCGTCGTCGACGAGCCAAGCGTCGTAGGCGCCGGCATCGAGCGCCTGCTGCTTGGCGAGCACGTTGGCGGTCAGGTTCACGGTCTTGATGTCGCGCCGCTTCCAGCGGAGGTCGGGCAGCGTCACGATCGCGACGCCCTTTTCCATCTGCGCGAAGTTGGGCTGCATGCGCTTGGCGGTGATGACGAGCGCCGGCTGCGCGCCTTTCGGGAAGGCGTGGCCGCGCGGCGCCACGCCGCGCGTGACCTGGAGGTAGACGATTCCGTCGGCGACGCGGTTGCGCCGGATCACCTCGCGCATTGCCTCGCGCAGCGGCGCGCGCGTCATCGGCGCCGCGAGCTTCATTTCGCCGCGCGAGCGGTCGAGGCGGTCGAGATGTGGCAGCTCGTCGACGAGGTGCCCGCTCCTGACCGCGATCACCTCGTAGATGCCGTCCGCGAACTGGTAGCCGCGGTCCTCGATGTGCACCTGCGCGTCGCGGTGCGGCACGTAGCGGCCGTTGACGTAGGCGATGCGGGACATGCCCGTTCCCAACCTCTCGTGTCGTCCCCGCTTTAGCGGGGGCGACAAGTGTATTTACGACGTGGACTACTAAAAGAACTCCAAGCCTACGGTAAACAATTTCTCCACCTTGCGCACCTGGTCGGGCAGCGCGAAGAGGACGACGCGGTCCTTGGCCTCGACGGTGGTCTCGCCGCGCGGCATCAAGACCGCGTCGCCGCGCACGATGGCGCCGATGATGATGCCGCGGTCGAGCTTGATCTCCTCCACCCGCTTGCCCGCGATGGCCGAGGTGTCGAGCGCCTCGGCTTCGAGCAGCTCGCCCGCACCGTCGCGGATCGAATGGGCGGCGCGGATGCGCCCGCGGCGGAGATGCTGGAGGATGGTCGAGACCGTGATCGCGCGCGGGCTCACCACGGCGTCGATGCCCAGTGTGTTGATGATCGTCTGGTAGTAGAGCGTGTTGATGAGCGCGATCGTGCGCTTGCAGCCGCGCCGCTTGGCCAGCAGCGAGGCGAGGACGTTCACCTCGTCGTGGTTGGTGACGGTGATGAGCGTGTCGACGCGCTCGAGAGCGAGCTCGTCGAGGATCTCGCTGTCGAGCACGTCGCCCTGGACGACCGTGGTGCGCGAGAGAAGCGCCGCCACATGGCGCGCGCGGTCCTTCCCCGCCTCGACCAGCTTCAGGCTGATGCCGGCGTCCTTGTTCTCGATCTCCTGCGCGAGATAGAGGCCGATATTGCCGCCGCCGACGATGACGACGCGGTTGGCCTCGGGCTCCTCGTGGCCGAACGCGGCAAGCGCCCGCGTCAGGTGCGTCTCCTCGGCGATGAAATAGACTTCGTCGCCCACCAGCAGCACATCGTCGGGCGTCGGCACGATCGTCTTGCCCTCGCGCAGGATGGTGACGACGATGAGGCGCAGATCCGGGAACAGCGCGGTGAGCTGCCGGAGCGGCGTCGAGATGATGGGGCAGCCGGGCTCGATCCGGGTGCCGATCGCGCGCACGCGCCCGCCGGCGAGCGAGAGCGTGTCGAAGGCGCCGGGCAGGCGCAGGCGCTGGCGGATCGCGCGCGCCACCTCGATCTCGGGCGAGATGGTGACGTCGATCGGCATGTGGTCGTGGCCGAACAGCTTCGACCATTGCGGATCGAGGTAGGATTGGGCGCGCACGCGCGCGATCTTGACCGGCACGTCGAAGAGCGCGTGCGCGATCTTGCACGCGATCATGTTGACCTCGTCGGAGTAGGTCACCGCCACGATCATGTCGGCGTCGCGGGCGCCGGCGCGTTCGAGCACGTCGGGGTGCGAGGCGAAGCCGGCGATGGCGCGGAAATCCTCGCTCTCGCCGATCTTCTGGATCAGCTCGGGCACCTTGTCGATGACCGTGACGCGGTTGTTCTCGGCGGCAAGATGACGGGCGATGGTGAGCCCGACCTGCCCCGCGCCAGCGACGATGACCTGCATGGCCAGGAGACGCCCGCGGGGGGCGCCGACGCCCCGTTACGCGTCGTAGCTGCGCGAGCGCGCTTCGCCGCGCTCCGCGTCGGCCACGCCGAGCAGCTTCAGCTTCCGGTGCAGGGCCGAGCGCTCCATGCCGATGAACGCCGCGGTGCGCGAGATGTTGCCGCCGAAGCGCGCGATCTGGGCCATCAGATATTCGCGCTCGAAGGCCTCGCGCGCCTCCCTGAGCGGCATGGTCATGATCTCGGCCGCCTTGTCGAGCCGCGGCAGCGGCGGCTCGGCGCCGATGATCTCGGGCGGCAGCTGGCGCGCCGTGACCACGTGCATCTCGTTGGCCGGCGTCATGATCAGCAGCCAGTCGATGACGTTGCAGAGCTGGCGCACATTGCCGGGCCAGGAATAGGCCTGCAGCGCCGCGATCGCATCCTCGCCGAGGACGCGCGGCGGCAGGCCCGCGCGCTGCGCCGACGTCGTCATGAGGTAGCGCGCCAGCGCCGGAATGTCCTCGCGCCGGCCGCGCAAGGGCGGCACGTCCACCGGCACCACGCGCAGGCGATAGAAGAGATCCTCGCGGAAGCGGCCCTGCTCGATCAGCGCATTGAGGTCCTTGGCCGTGCTCGCGATCACGCGCACGTCGACCTTGCACGGCTCGCCGCCGTTCAAGCGGTGCACCGCCTGGTCCTGCAGCACGCGCAGGAACTTCGCCTGGGTCTCGAGCGGCATGTCGCCGACTTCGTCGAGCAGCAGCGTCCCGCCATGCGCCTGTTCGAGCGTGCCGACCTTCCGCATCGGCCCGTCGACGCCGAACAGCTCGGCCTCCATGCGGTCGGGATGCATGGTAGCGCAGTTCAACACCACGAACGGCCCGTCGCGGCGCAGCGAGCGCGCATGGATGAGCCGCGCCACGACCTCTTTCCCGGCGCCGGCCGGGCCGGTGATGAGCACGCGGCTGTTGGTGGGCGCCACGCGCTCGATCATCTGGTTGACCTGGCCGACCGCGGGGGAGCTGCCGACCATGTTCCAATCGACGCCGGCGCGGAATTTCAGCTCTTCGTTCTCGCGGCGGAGCCGCGCGGCCTCGATCGCGCGCGCCGCGACGACGAGGAGGCGATCGGTCTTGAACGGCTTCTCCAGGAAATCGTAGGCGCCCTTCCGGATCGCGGCGACCGCGAGCTCGACCGTGCCGTGGCCGCTGATCATGACCACGGGCACAGAGGGGTGCTCGGCGCGGATCGCGTCGAGGACTCCCATGCCGTCCATGCGGCTGCCCTCGAGCCAGATATCGAGCAGCACCAGCGAGGGCCGGCGCATGCGGATCGCGGCGAGCGCGCCGTCGGCGTCGCCGGCCACGCGGGTCTCGTAGCCCTCGTCCTGCAATGTGTCGGCAATGATCGTGCGGATATCTGCTTCGTCGTCGACGATCAGAATCTCTTGCGCCATGCGCTCCCACCAGTTTGCGGCCCAGAGAGTCCCCTTCCGGCCGCCATCAGCATCCTATTCCGCCGCTTGGCCGCGCGCCACAGGAGTTTCGGCCACCGTCCCGGCGACCGCCGCTGCGGCGGGGGCGGGCCAGATCAGCGCAACCCGGGCGCCGCCTTCGGCGCGATTCTCCAATCGCAGTTCGCCGCCGTGGTCCTCCATCACCTTGCGCGCGATCGCGAGCCCCAATCCCGTTCCGCGCGCGCGGGTCGTCACATAGGGCTCGGTCAGGCGCGGCAGCAGCTCGACCGGCAGCCCCTTGCCGTTGTCGAGCACCGCGATCACGGCCTTGGCGCCCTCCCGCTCCAAACGAACCTCGATCCGACCCTTCTTGCGAGTCCGCGCCGCCTCGCCCTCCCCACCCGGCTCGAGGATGGCGGCGGCCGCGTTGCGCAAGAGATTGATCACCGCCTGGCCGACGAGGCGCGCATCGCAAGGCGCCACGAAGCGCTCGCCGGGCGCGGCCAGCACGTATTCGATCTCGGGATGCGCGTTGCGCTCCAGGAACAGCGCGTGGTTGGCGACGTCGCGCAGATCCTCGTTGCGGATGACCGGCACCGGCATGCGCGCGAAGCTCGAGAACTCGTCGACGAGGCGGCCGATGTCACCGACCTGGCGGATGATGGTGTCGGTGTAGGTCTTGAACGTGTCGGGATCGCCGGTGATCTGGGCCAGGTATTTGCGCCGGAGGCGCTCGGCCGAGAGCTGGATCGGCGTCAGCGGGTTCTTGATCTCGTGCGCGATGCGGCGCGCCACGTCGGCCCAGGCGGCCTTCCGCTGCGCCGATTGCAGCTCGGTGATGTCGTCGAAGGTGATGACGAAGCCCACCACCTCGTCGCGCACCTGCTGGGCGCCGACCCGCGCCAGCAGCGTGCGCCCGCGGCCCTCGCGCATGATCTGGATCTCGCGGTCGTGGAGCTTCTCCGGGCGCTCCAATGCCGCCGCGACCAGCTCGCCCATCTCGGGCACCACCTCGCCGAGCGGATCGCCGATGCGCGCCTGGAGGTTGGCCGCGAGCAGCTCGGCGGCCGAGCGGTTCGGCAGGTTGATGCGGCCCTTGGCGTCGAGGCCGATCACGCCGGCCGAGACGCCGGTCAGCACCGTCTCGGTGAACTCGCGCCGCGCATCGAGCTGGCGGTTGGCCTCGATCAGCTCCTCGCGGTTGCGCGCGAGCTGCGCCGTCATGCGGTTGAACGAGCGCGCGAGGGAGCCGAGCTCGTCGTCGGCGCGGCGCGGATTGACGCGGACGTTGAGCTCGCCCGTCCCCACGCGCTCGGCGGCGGTGATGAGGTCGCCGATCGGGCGCACGAGCTGGTTGGCGATCATGAAGCCCAACCAGATCGCGGCCAGCAGCAGCAGCAGCGAGACGAAGCTGAACAGCAGGTAGAAGCTCAGCTGCACGCTCGAGCGCTGGCCTTCGAGGCGCACGTAATCCTCGACCGCGTTGCGGAGCTGGCCGACGTGGCGCACGAGGTTCACGTCGAGCGGCCGCTCCATCACGAGATAGACGTCGGCGTCGAAATAGATCGCGAGCCGCGACATCGCGCGCAGGATGTTCGAGCGCGAGCCCGAGGTGAGCACGATCACGTCATTGTCCTTGAGCCGCGGGATCGCCGCATCGAGATCGCGCGCGTGGTCGATGCCGAGGCCGAGCCCCGAGTCGACGAGCACCCGCTTGTTGGCGTCGAAGACGTAGACGCCGCTGATGCCGCGCGCCCGGGCCTGGGCGAGCACAAAGGGCTCGAGCAGGCGCGGACTGCCCATGAGCTGGATCGCGGCCTTGTTCACGTCGTCGGCGAGGCCTTGGAGGTCGCTGCGCGCGGCGTCGTATTTCTCCGCGAGGTAGGAATCGGTGATGGCCAGCGATTCGCGCAGCGCCGTGCCGACCCGGTCGCTGAACCAGGCCTGGATGCCGAAATTGAAGAACAGGGCCGAGAACACCGCCACGATGATCGCCGGCGTCATGGCCAAGAGGCCGAACAGCAGCACGAGCCGCGCGTGGAGGCGCGAGCCCGCGCGCCCTTTCCGCCGCTCGACCCAGAGCCGGACGAGGCGCTGCGCCACCAGCACGCCCAAGGGCAGCAGGAGCACGAGATCGAGGATGATGAGCGCGAGCAGCGTCTTGGGATCGGGCCCGAACGGCGGCGATCCGGTGAGCGCGATGTAGGTGGCGATGCCCGAGGCGATCGCGGCGAAGGTGAGCGCCAGTGCCAAGTTGCGCGCGAGCCGATGCCGCTGCGCCCACACATAGAGCCGCGTCCAGCGGTTATAAGTGACGTTCGCCTGCTCGGCGGCGGGTCGGGTCAGGGGGCACCTGGCGGCGATGCGTGGGCCATCGGCGGCATTTTACGCTGCGCCGGAGTCCGATGTCCAACTCGCTGATTTTCTTTTGCAAAGTTAAGCGATCAAGATATCGGCGGCCGGCACTCGGGTTTCATGGCGACATTGGTCATGCCGAGCCGCAGGCTGTCACGGTCCCAACACGCGCGCGGCCGCTTTACTTCATCCCGCATATGAAACAATATTTCATATATGGAAACAGCCCGTTCGCAAGACGGCTCGGTCGACAGCCGGATCGCCCAACGCCTGCGCGGTCTCAGGGCCGAGCGCCGCTGGTCGCTGGACGCGCTGGCGCAACGCAGCGGCGTGAGCCGCGCGACGCTGTCGCGGCTCGAGAACGCGGAGGTGAGCGCCACCGCGAGCGTGCTCGGCAAGCTGTGCGCGGCCTATGGCTTGCCGATGTCGCGCCTCATGCACATGGTCGAGGACGGCTTCGCGCCGCTCGTCCGCCGCGGCGCGCAGCCGGTCTGGACCGATGCGACCCTAGGGTTCCGCCGCCGCTCCGTCTCCCCGCCCGCCCAGCCCCTGGCCGGTGAAGTCCTCGCCTGCGAGCTCGGGGCGGGGGCCCGCATCACCTACGACCGGCCGCCGCGCGAGGGGCTCGAACATCACTTGGTGCTGATCAAGGGCCGGCTCCAAATCGAGGTCAACGGGCAGACCCACGATCTCAAGCCCGGCGATTGCCTGCGCTATCAGCTCTTCGGCCCCAGCGCGTTCGCGACGCCCAAGCGCTGCGGCGCGCGCTATTACCTCTTCATCGTGTGAGGCGCACATGCACGGCGGCGAACAGGCCACGATCTCGGTTTTCGCGGCGGATGAAATCGAGCGCTGCATCGGCGAATTCGGCGCGCTGCTCAGGGCCTGCGTCGAGGCCGGCGCCGCCATCCACTTCGTGCTGCCGTTCAGCGCGGCCGACAGCGAGAATTTCTGGCGCCAGAAGGTGATCCCGGCGGTGCGCGGCGGCGGGCGGCTGGTCCTCGTCGCCGAGAAAGGCGGACGGATCGCAGGATCGGTGCAGCTCGATTACGACACGCCGCCCAACCAGCCGCATCGGGCGGAGGTGGCGAAGCTCCTCGTCCATCCCGATTTCCGCCGCGCCGGCATCGCGCGCGCATTGATGGTCGAGCTCGAACGGCTCGCGAGGCGGCTGGGACGGAGCCTCATCACGCTCGACACGCGCACCGGCGACTATGCCGAGAAGCTCTACGCATCGCTCGGCTATGAGGCCGCGGGAATCATCCAGGGCTATTCCCGCGACCCGATCGCGGACCGTCTCGACGCGGCCACCATCATGTACAAGGCGCTTTGAATACGGTGTGACCGTTGGACGCCGTGTTTCAACGTTTAGACGCGAATTTTGCAGTGTAGGGGCGCGCTGCGCGCGCCCACCCTCCGCGTGAACGACGCGCCATTGGCGGAAACAGATGTCCCCCCGAAGCGCCGGGCTGGCTGAGACAGGGCGCGCGCAGCGCCCCCCGCCCTACTTCACCCCGCGCATCACCTCGATGTCGAGCTCGCGGATCTTCTTGCGCAGCGTGTTGCGGTTGAGGCCGAGCAGCGCCGCGGCCTTCAACTGATTGCCGCGCGTCGCGCGCAGGCAGAGGCTGATCATCGGGCGCTCGACCTCATGCAGGATGCGGTCGTAGACGCCGGCGGGCGGCAGCGAATCGGGATGGCCGTCGAAGTGGCGGCGGAGATGGCGCTCGACCGCCTGGCTCAAGGTTTCGTCGAGGGGGGCGGCGGCCGCCGCTGGGCCGGCGGGCGGTGCCGCCGCCATCGGCGGCGCCTCGGCCAATTCCGCTTCGACAATGTCGACGCCGATGACCTCTTCGGAATAGAGCGCGGCCAGGCGGCGGACCAGATTCTCGAGCTCGCGCACGTTGCCGGGCCAGCGATAGGCCTTGAGCCGCTCCATCGCCGCCGAGTCGAGGCTCTTCCTCGGCAGGCCCTCCTTCTCGGCCTGGGCGAAGAAATGGCGCACGAGATCGGGGATGTCCTCGGTCTTTTCGCGCAGCGCCGGGATGCGGATCGGCACCACGTTCAAGCGATAGAACAGGTCCTCGCGGAACAGGCCCTGGCGGATCAGCTGGCGCAGGTCGCGGTGCGTGGCCGCGATGATGCGCACGTCGGCGCGGATCGGCGTGTGGCCGCCGACCGCGACGAACTCGCCCTGCTGGAGCACGCGCAACAGCCGCGTCTGCGCCTCGAGCGGCATGTCGCCGATCTCGTCGAGGAACAGCGTGCCGCCCTCGGCCTGCTCGAAGCGGCCGGCATAGCGCGCCGACGCGCCGGTGAAGGCGCCCTTCTCGTGCCCGAACAGCTCGCTCTCGATCAGCTCCTTCGGGATCGCGGCCATGTTGATCGCGATGAAGGGGCCGTTCCGGCGCTTGCCGTAGTCATGCAGCGCGCGCGCGACCAGCTCCTTGCCGGTGCCGGATTCGCCGGTGATGATGACCGAGAGATCGGTCGCCATAAGGCGCGCGAGCACGCGGTAGATCTCCTGCATCGCCGGCGAGCGGCCGATCAGCGGCAGCCCGTCGGTTTCGAGCGCGGGCGCCTCGCCCGGCTCGCGGATGCGCGCGCGTTCGTTCAAGCCGCGCTGGACGACGTTGATCAGCTCGTTGATGTCGAACGGCTTCGGCAGATATTCGAAGGCGCCGCGCTCGGTGGCCTTGACCGCCGTCATCAACGTGTTTTGCGCGCTCATGACCACGACCTTCAAGTCGGGCCGCAGCTTGCGGATGCGCGGCACGAGGTCGAGGCCGTTCTCGTCGGGCAGCAGCACGTCGGTGATCACGAGATCGCCGTCGCCGTCGCTGACCCAGCGCCAGAGCGTGGCGGCGTTGCCGGTCGAGCGCACCTCCATGCCGGCGCGGGACAGGGCGTGGCTCACGACGGTGCGTATCCCGCGGTCGTCGTCGGCCAGCAGAACAGTCGGGTTCGTCATTTCGGCGCTCCTTCGGGCCGGTAGACCGGCAGCATGACGGTGAACACGGTGCGTCCGCGCTCGCTCGCGAATTCGATGACGCCGCCGTGGTCGTCGACGATCTTCGCCACCAGCGCGAGGCCAAGCCCCGTCCCCTTGGCCTTGGTGGTGACGAACGGGTCGAACAGATGGGCGCGAATGTCCTCCGGGATCCCCTCGCCGTTGTCCTGCACGCTCACCACCAGCGGCAGCTGCACGCGGCGGTCGCTGCCCGGCATGGCGAGGCGCACGCCGGGCTTGAACGCGGTCGTGAGGACGATTTCTCCGCCCTCCCGCGGCGCCGCTTCGGCGGCGTTCTTGACGAGATTGAGGAAGACCTGGATCAGCCGGTCGCGGTCGCCCAGCACCGGCGGCAGCGAGGGATCGTAATCCTCGCGCACGCGCATACCCCGGGCGAACCCGGCCTTGGCGATGGCCTTCACATGGTCGAGCACCTGGTGGATGTTCACGGGCTCGCGCGGCTTGGGCGGCCGATCGGCGAACACCTCCATGCGGTCGATGAGCTCGACGATGCGGTCGGTCTCGTCGCAGATGAGCTTGGTCAGCGAGCGATCCTCGCTCGAAAGCCCGCCCTCGAGCAGCTGCGCGGCGCCGCGAATCCCCGAGAGCGGATTCTTGACCTCGTGCGCAAGCATCACCGCCATCGCTGTCACCGAGCGCGCGGCGCCGCGATGGGTGAGCTGATGGTCGATCTTGCGCGCGATGCCCTGCGCCTGGATCGAGAGCACGACGGTGCCGGGGTCCTCGACGATCGGCGCCGCCTGCACGGTCACGAAATGGCGGCCGATGCGCGGCGTCTCGAGCGTCAGGCCGAACTCGCGCACCGCCTTCTCGGCGGCGAAAGCCTGCTCGACCAGGCCCAGCACCGGGCTGTCCGCGGGAACGTAGTGGGAAAGGCCGTGGCGGCGCATCTGCGCGAGGCTCGTGTCGAAGAACTGCTCGGCCGCCATGTTGGCGAATTCGATCGCGCCCCCGCGGCGAAGCACCAATATGGCGTCCGCCAGGGCGTTCAGGACCGGGAAGGCGTCGATCGTCCGGTGCGATGTCTCCGATGAAGGAATGGGCTGATCCACGGTCATTCGTTCCGCCCAGAGCGGATACGCGGCCTCTCCGATGCAAAGTCCAAGCCAGCGCCGCCCCCGCAGGCATCCCGGCGCGGCTGGCAGGGCGGCATCGCCTAAATCCTAGGCGATACGCCTATAGTATCGACAATAATGGCATTTTGATGAATTAATAGGCAATGCAACGGAGGGCGCGTGCTCAGCGGCCCAACAGAACCTCCGAGACGAACTTGACGCCGGGATAGGCCAGGATCAGCGCGACGAGGGCGCCCAGCACCCAGCGGGCGGCGGAGCGGCCGCGCAATCCGGTCAGCCGGTGCAGCGCCAGCACGCCGAGGATCAGCGCGAAGGCGAGCAGCGCCAGCACCGATTTGTGATCGACCGGCAGCAACGGGCGCCCCTCGAGATAAGACCACGCCATCCCGGTCGCGACCCCGGCGCCGAGCACGACAGCGGCCGCGATGAGGAGATAGAGTTCGAGGCTTTCGCAGGCGGCCATGCTCGGCAGCCGCGCGCTCAGGGCACCCTTCGCCTTGCGCTTGATCGCGCGCTCTTGCACCAGGATCGCGATCCCCGCCCCCGCCGCCAAGGTCACGAGCGCGTAGGTGGCGAGCGAGGCGCCGACATGGATGGCCACCCAGATCGAGGCGACGTCGGGATGCAGCACGCGCGCGCCGCCCGAAATCCAGATCGTGCCCAAGAGCCCGGAGACGAGCAGGAACGGCACCAGCACGATGGCGAGGCGCCGCCCCTCGCGCGAGACGGCGGCGACGACCGCATAGGCGACGAGGCAGGCCCCGACGGAAAGCCAGAGCGCGTCGCCGAAGCCGGTCGGCCAGCCGCGGCGCGCCTCGATCCCGAGCAGCGCTGCGGTGCCGGCGAGCGCCACCAGCAGCGACGGCCAGAACACGATCGCGCGCCCGTCGAGCCGCCGCCACGCGGTGGCGCCGAGCGGCAGCAGCGCGATCAGCGCGGCGAGCGCAAGGGGCAGAGGCGAATCCATCGGGCCATCCTTCGCCGCACATCCCTGCCCGAGACCGGCGCCGCTTGGCAAGGTCGGGGCGCGGGGGATAGGGTGCGCGCCCAATCGCAGCCAAGGCATTTCCGATCGCCTATGAGCGGGTGTTACGCCCTCCTCGTCGCCGCAGGCCGCGGCACGCGCCTGCCCGGCGACGTTCCCAAGCAATACCGAACCGTCGGCGGCGAGCCGATCCTGCGGCGCGCGGCGCAGGCGTTCTTGCGCCACCCAGCCGTCCGGGGCGTGCGCGTCGTGATCCACCCCGGCGATCGCGCCCTCTACGACGGCGCCGCGGCGGGACTCGATCTTCTGCCGCCGGTCGCGGGCGGCGCCACGCGCCAGGAGTCGGTGCGCAACGGCCTCGAGAGCTTGGCCGGGCTGGCACCGGATTTCGTGATGATCCACGACGCCGCGCGGCCCTTCGTCGGCGCCGGCTCGATCGCCGCCGCGCGCGACGCGCTCGACCGTGTGCCCGGCGCCATCGTCGCCATTCCCGTCGTGGACAGCCTGAAGCGCGCAAGCGGGGACAAGCTCGCCGCCGTCGACCGCAAGGATCTCTGGCGCGCGCAGACGCCGCAGGCCTTCCGCTACGCCGAGATCCTGCGCGCGCACCGCGATGCCGCCGGACTCGATCTCACCGACGACGCCGCCGTGGCCGAGCGTGCCGGCTTGGCGCTCGCGATCGCGCCGGGCAGCGAGGACAATTTCAAGATCACGACCGAAGACGACATCGCGCGCGCCGAGCGCCTGGTGGCGGCGCGTCCAGCCTTGCCGCGCACCGGCATGGGCTTCGACGTGCACGCCTTCGGTCCGGGCGATCACGTCTGGCTCTGCGGCATCAAGGTTCCCTTCGGCCGCGGCCTCGTCGGCCACTCTGACGCCGATGTCGGTCTCCACGCCCTGACCGACGCCGTGCTCGGCGCCCTCGCCGACGGCGACATCGGCGCGCATTTCTCGGACCGCGATCCGCGCTGGAAGGGCGCGCGCTCGGAGGTCTTCCTCAAGCACGCGGTGGAGCTCGTGCGCGCGCGCGGCGGGCGCATCCTGCATCTCGATCTCACCTTGATCTGCGAGCAGCCGCGCATCCGCCCGCACCACGCGGCGATGGTCGCGCGCGTCGCCGAGATTACCGGCCTCGCGCCGAACCGCGTCAGCATCAAGGCGACGACGACGGAAAAGCTCGGCTTCTCCGGCCGTGAAGAGGGCATCGCCGGCCAGGCCGTCGCCACCGTGCTGCTGCCGGACGAATGAGCATGGCCGCGGTGCCCAGCCACGTACGCCTCGTCGTCACCTTCTTCGGCGCGGGCAGGTTTCCCGCGGCCCCGGGCACATTCGGATCGATCGCGGCGCTGCCGTTCGGCATCGCGCTACTGCAGATCCCGGCGCCGTTCGGCCGGCTCGTGCTGTTGCTCGCGGTCAGCGGCGCGCTCGCGCTCGGCATCTGGGCGTCGGGGCTCTACTGCGATGCGGCCGAGCGTCCCGACGCGAGCGAGATCGTGATCGACGAGGTGGCGGGGCAATGGCTGGCCCTCGTCTTCGCCGAGGCCGACAATCCGTGGCATTTCTTCGCCGCGTTCCTGCTGTTTCGTTTTTTCGACATCGTCAAGCCTTGGCCCGCGAGCTGGGCGCAGGATCACCTGCCGCGCGGCTGGGGCGTGATGATGGACGACATCATCGCCGGCCTATATGCGGCCGCCGTGCTTTACGCCGGAATTTGGGCCGCGGAGCTCCCTTATGTCGCCCGCCTCCTTCGCAGCCTTGGCTAAAACGGTGCTCGGCCGCCACCGCCGCGCGGGTACGAAGCTCGCGACGGCGGAGTCGTGCACCGGCGGCGCCATCGCCGCGGCGCTGACCGAAATCGCCGGCTCGTCCGAGGTATTCGAGCGCGGGTTCGTCGTCTATTCCAACGAGGCCAAGACCGAGCTGCTCGGGGTGTCGGCCGCGCTCATCGCCAAGCACGGCGCCGTCAGCCACGAGGTCGCGGCCGCCATGGTCGAGGGCGCCCTCGCCCATTCGCGCGCCGATCTCGCCGTCTCGGTCACCGGCATCGCCGGCCCCGGCGGGGGCACGCCGACGAAGCCGGTCGGCCTCGTCTATATCGGCTGCGGGCGGCGCGGCGCGGCGCCCGCGGTCGAGCGCCACGTCTTTGCCGGCGACCGCGCCGCCGTGCGCGCTGCCAGCGTCAAGCGCGCGCTCGAGCTGCTGCTGGCGGCGGGCGGATGAGCGGTTCGCTCCCCCGCCTGCCTCCCTCGGCCGCTTCCTTGGGGCCCGCGCTGCGCGGCGGCGACGTCGCACGCGCGATCCTGCTCGGCCTCGCCCTCTTCGGCATCGCGTTCCTCGTCTTGCGCGAGCTTGCGGCCGGCGTCACGACGGTCGGCACGCGCATCAACTATCTGCTCGCTTACTTCGCGGCCTGGTGCTTTTCGTGGCTTGCGGCGATCTGGTTCGTCTTCGTGCGCGGCCGGGGCATGAGCTTCGCCGATCTCGGCTACACGATACCGCCGCGCCTGTGGGCGGCGCGCGGCGTGATGTTCGCGTTCGGAGCGCTGCCGATCGCCTATGCGCTGCTTGCGCTGCTGCGCCCCCTGCTCGACATCAAGACCGGCGCGAGCCTGCAGCAATATTTCGGCGGCCCGGACTTCACGCTGATCCACGCCGCCGCCGTGCTGCTCTATGGCGGCTTCCTCGTGCCGCTGGCCGAGGAATTGCTGTTCCGCGGGTTGATCTTCCGGTGGCTGCGTCAGCGCCTTGATTTCTGGCCGGCGGCCGTGATCAGCGCCGGCGCCTTCGGCCTCGCCCATATCCGCTTCGACCAGATGGTGATCGCGGGCCTGCTCGGCCTGCCGCTCGCCTGGCTCTATGAGAAGAGCCACTCGCTGGCGCCGGCGATCCTCATGCACCAGACCTACAATTCGCTGGTGCTGATGCTGACCTTCGCCGTTGTCTGGCTGCCGCCCGGCGGCGGTTGGTACCCAGTTTCGTGAATTCGTGAGTCGCACTTCGCGACAGACGAATTCGCGAAGTTGGGTACCACATCAAGACTCTAGTACCCGCCATGAGTTGCCTGACGCTGTAACGCGAATTTCCGATGGCGGGTACTAGGCCGGCTTCGGCACGGCGCCGGCGGGGGCGCCATAGAGCTGGCGCGCGCGGGTTTCGAACGCCGCCACCATCTTCCGCACCGCCTCGTGGAAGAGCGCGCCGATCAGCCGCTGCAGCATGGCGGAGCGGAATTCGAACTCGATGAAGAAATCGACCTGGCAGCCCTCGGGCACCGGCTTGAAGCGCCAAGTGTTGACGAGGTGGCGGAACGGGCCGCTCGTGTAAGTAACGTCGATCGTCTCGGGCCGCGTCAAGGTCACGCGCGAGCTGTAGCGCTCGCGGACGAAGCGGAAGCCGACCAGAACTTCGGCGTCGAAGGTGTCGCGGTCGCGGTGGAAGACGCGCGCGCCCACGCACCAGGGCAGAAATTCGGGATAGCGCTGCACGTCGCCGACGATGTCGAAGACCTGCGCCGGCGTGTAGGGAAAAAGCCGCGTCTCGCGATGGGCGATCAGCGCCATCAGGCGGCCCCTTTGGCGCCGAGCCCGGCCAGGCGCGCGGCGCGCAGGCGGCGGAAATCGTCGCCGGCATGATAGGAGGAGCGCGTCAGCGGCGAGGCGGCCACCATCGCGAAGCCCTTGCCGTAGGCCATGCGCGCATAGTCCTCGAATTCCGCCGGCGGCACGAAGCGGTCGACGGCGGCGTGTTTCGGCGTCGGCTGGAGATACTGGCCCAGCGTTAAGAAATCGACGCCGGCCGAGCGCAGATCGTCCATCACCTGATAGAGCTCTTCCTTCGTCTCGCCGAGGCCGACCATGAGACCGGACTTGGTGAACAGCGCCGGGTCGATCTCCTTGACGCGCTGGAGCAGGCGCAGCGAGTGGAAATAGCGCGCGCCCGAGCGGATGCGCGGATAGAGCCGGGGCACGGTTTCGAGATTGTGGTTGAACACGTTGGGTTTCGCCGCTGCCACGGCCTCGATGGCGCCCGACTTGTTGAGGAAATCCGGCGTTAGGATCTCGATCGTCGTCGCCGGCGCGAGGGCGCGGATGCGCTCGATCACGCGGATGAACTGGCCCGCCCCGCCGTCGTCGAGATCGTCGCGGTCGACCGAGGTGACGACGACGTGATCGAGGCCGAGCTTCGCCACCGCTTCGGCCACGTGCTCGGGCTCGTGCGGATCGAGGCGGTCGGGCCGACCGGTGGCGACGTTGCAGAACGCGCAGGCGCGCGTGCACACGCTGCCGAGGATCATGAACGTCGCGTGCCTCCTGGCCCAGCATTCGCCGATGTTGGGGCACGCGGCCTCTTCGCAGACCGTGTGGAGCTTCAAGCCGCGCATCAGCGCCCGCGTCTCGTGATAGGCGGGCGAAGACGGGGCCTTGACCCGGATCCACTCCGGTTTCCGCTGCGCCGGATTGTCGGGACGATGCGCCTTCTCCGGATGGCGCGCCTTTTCGGGAAGGTGCGGCCGGGCAGCTTCTTCGGCGAGGGCCATGATTGCGCGTGCCGTTGCGATATGCCGCCCTAGACTTGGAGGGCGCCCACAATGGGGTCAAGGCGCGCTTTGTATCACCGCGGCGGGCGCGCGGCGATGCGGGAAATTACCGGGTCGCCGCCGGCCGGGCGATGCCGGAAGCCGAGTTCAGCGCGAGTAATAATCGTAGTAATCGTAGCGGTCGTACCGATTCCAGTACCGCGGATAGCCGCGATTGTTGTAGCGGTAGTATCTCGGCCCGAAGCCGCAATTGTTATCCGCCCACCCCGGCTGAACGTAGGTGCACGTGCCGCCGCGGCGATAGACCGCGCAGATGAGGGCATAAGGCGGATTGTCGGTGCTATGCGGCGGACCGACCGGGCGCCCATAGGCGTCGAAGCACTGGGCTACGGCGGCAAAGGCCGGGGTTTCCGCTCCGGCCACGACGAGCGCGCCGAGGGCCGCGGTCAGACAAGCGAGCTTGCGCATGACAGCTCCTCCTCCGGGGGCGTCGGCGCGGCCGACAGCCCACCGGTCATCCTATGTCTACATACGTTGCGAGATCTCTAAATGCGCACCGCGCGGCTCAATGGTTGCCGCGCCGACCTGCCGGAGTTCTGCGCATCAGAAGACGCCGTTTCCGGCCAGAAACGGCGCCCTATGCGTCGGAGTGGGTACCCAATGTTCGGTCGCCGACTTGGCGACTCAGCGTGCGTTGTTCGGCTGACCCCGGTCCGGTAGCGGAGGATAAGCCGGATTCGGCTGGGGATCGACTCGCTGCAAGCGGCGCAGTTCGCGCTCCTGTGGCGTTGCCCCGCGGCTGTGGCGGCGACCGTAGTCATAGCGGTAATCCCGGTTGTAATTGTATTGCGGGTAGCCGCGCGAATAGCGCGGCGCGACACCGCAATTGTTTTCAGCCCAGCCGGGCTGGACGTGCGTGCATTGGCCGCCCTGGGCATAGACAGAGCAAATCAAGCCATAGGGTGGATTGTCGGTGCTGTGCGGCGGGCCGACCGGACGGCCATAGGCATCGAAGCACTGGCCCAGCGCCGCGTTGGCGGGGCTCTCGGCTCCGATGGCGAACAGCGCAACCAGCGCCGCCGTCACTGTCGCGAGCTTCTTCATGTTTCTCTCCTCTGACGCGCGCGGGCGCCCCCACCGGCCGCTCGCGACGCTGCATTCATTAATACGTCCGACGGCGCCCATTCCGTTCCGCGGCCGGCCTCACCTTCGTTCGTGTGCCGCTCGCCAATGCGTGATCGCGCGCAAGGTTCCGCTCACGCGCTGGTGAGCGCGGCGAAGAGGAAATCGCGATGGATGGTGAGCCGACCGATGCGGCGCGCGGCCGCGGGGCGTCAGAAGGTCAGGCGGATGAACTGCTGCAGCGCGCCTTCGATGGCCGAGGGCAGCTTGTCGTTGGCCGGAAGCGTGACCTCGCCGACGTCGTAGCGTTGGCCTTTGCCGTCGAGGCGCGGGCGCGTCGTGACTCTCCACTCGCCGCCCTCGGTCTCGAGCCGGAGATAGTATTCCGCGAGGCCCGGCACGCCCGAGAGATCGATCAGGAAATCGGCGACCGCGCTGCGCGGCGGGTAGTTCTCGACCGAGCCCGGCAGGACCTTGAATTCGGACGTCCTCCCCACTTGGCGCACCATCGCGGCATAGTGCTCGAACAGCGGCTTTACCACCTTGTCGAGCAGCTGATTGGCCTTGCGCATCTTCTCGATGGTCTGATCCTCCGCCTCCTTCTTGGGAGCGCGGCCTGCCAGCGCCTTAAGCTCGCGCGAAAAGCGATTGCGGTCGTGGGCGAGGAACATGACGGGAGGCAATCCTCTTGGCACGGCTGCCAGAGATAGCCCAGCAACGGTTATGGGGTGGTTAATGGCTAAATATGTATGACACGGCCATACGCCGCCAACACCGACTCGTGCATCGCCTCCGACAGGGTCGGGTGCGGGAAAACCGCGTGCATCAGCTCGCCCTCGGTGGTTTCGAGCGCCTTGGCGATCGAGAAGCCCTGGATCAGCTCGGTCACTTCGGCGCCGATCATATGGGCGCCCAAGAGCTCGCCGGTCTTCGCGTCGAAGACGGTCTTGATCAGGCCTTCGCGGTCGCCGATGGCCGTGGCCTTGGCGTTGCCGAGATAGGGAAACCTGCCGACCTTGACCTGATAGCCCTTCTCCTTGGCTGCCTTCTCGGTCAAGCCGATGCTCGCCACCTGCGGCTCGCAATAGGTGCACCCCGGAATCTTGGCGACATCGAGCGGGTGCACGTCGTTGAGCCCCGCGATCTTCTCGACGCAGATGATGCCCTCATGGCTGGCCTTGTGCGCGAGCCAGGGCGGCCCGACGAGATCGCCGATCGCGTAGACGCCCTGCTCGCCGGTGCGCAGATACTCGTCGACGACGACGTGCGCCTTCTCGACCTTGATCTTGGTGCCCTCGAGGCCCAGCTTTTCGACATTGCCGACGATGCCGACGGCGAGGATCACGCGCTCGGCGGTGACGTCCTGTGCCTTGCCGCCCTGCTCCACCATCGCGGTCACCGAATTGGCCGCCTTCTTCAAGCCCTTCACCGCGGCGCCAGTGATGATCTTCATCCCCTGCTTCTCGAACGCCTTCTTGGCGAAGGCGGAGATGTCCTCATCTTCGACGGGCAGCACGCGGTCGAGGATCTCGACGACGGTCACCTCGGCGCCGAGCGAGCGGTAGAAGCTCGCGAACTCGATGCCGATGGCGCCGCTGCCGATGACGAGCAGCGATTTCGGAAACACGCTCGGGACCATGGCTTCCTTGTAGGTCCAGACGAGCTTGCCGTCGGGCTCCAGCCCCGGCAGCGTGCGCGCGCGGGCCCCGGCAGCGAGCACGATGTGCTTGGCCTGTAGTGTCGCCACGTCCTTGCCGTCCTTCGTCACGCGCAGCCTGCCGCCGCCGGCGAGCGCGCCGTGGCCGTCGAACACCGTCACCTTGTTCTTCTTGAGCAGGCCCGCCACGCCCTTGCTGTGCATGTCGGCGATCTTGCGCGAGCGCGCTACGATCTTGGCGAGATCGAACTTGATCTCCTTGGCCGAGAGCCCGAACTCCTCGAGCCGGTGCAGCAGATGGAACAGCTCCGACGAGCGCAGCAGCACCTTCGTCGGAATGCAGCCCCAGTTGAGGCAGATGCCGCCCAAATGCTCGCGCTCGACCAGCGCCGTCTTCATGCCGAGCTGCGCCGCGCGAATCGCGCAGACATAGCCGCCCGGCCCGCCGCCGACGACGATGGTGTCGAATTGCGTGTCGGCCATTATGCGCTCACGCCAGCATCGTCGCCGGCTTCTCGATGAAGCCTTTGAACGCCTGGACCCAGGTGGCGCCGGTGGCGCCGTCGACGACGCGGTGATCGCAGGTGAGCGTCACCGACATGAGCGTGGCCGCCTCGATCCTGCCGCCGCGCACGACCGGGCGCGGCTCGCCCGCGCCGACGGCGAGGATGCAGGCCGAGGGCGGGTTGATGATCGAGGTGAAGTGCTTCATGCCGTACATGCCGAGATTCGAGATCGAGAAGCCGCCGCCCTGATATTCCTCGGGCTTCAACTTGCCGGCGCGCGCGCGCTCGGCCAGCGCCTTCATCTCAACCGCGATCTGCGCCACGCCCTTCTGGTCGGCGTTGAAGATGATCG
>DATBLL010000199.1:0-9163 GCA_036555425.1 Alphaproteobacteria bacterium
CCCGCTTTCGCGCGGACGACAAGCTTGGAAGCAATTGGGACCCACGCCTTATGCCCGCCACAGCGCCTCGATCTCGTCGTCGAGGTTGATGGCGGCGCGGGTTTCCATGTCGAAGATCATCGAGTGGCGGTGGGCGCGCGACCAGGGCTCCCATTTCGGCATGCCGCCGTGGTTGGGATCGCCGCTCTTGGCGAAGGCGGCCCAAGCTTGCAGCATCTGGCGCGAGAGCCGCGCCATCGCCGCGCGGTCGCCGCCCTTGAGCATGGTGGGCGGCACCGGCGCCGCGTCCCAATCGGCGAAATTGCCGAAGACGAAAGGCAGCTCGATGCAATGCGCAGCACCGTAAGGTGCCTCGGCCGTGGGCATCCAGTCGAAGCGGTAGAGATAGGTGCGCGCGTGCTTGCCTTGCGCCTCGGCGAAGCGGAGCGAAGGCAGGCGGAACATGGCGTCGGTCTGCAGCGCCGCGAACAGCGTCTCGGCCTTGGCGCCGGGCCAGCGCTTCGCGTAGGCATCTACGACTGCTTCCGCGCGTGCGCTCGGCAGCGCCTTCGCCATCGCGGCCCGGCCCATGCCGGCGATCGCGTCATTGCCGACGAAGAACGCATGCACCTCGTCGTGCGTGGTGCCGATGATGACGTCGATGCCGGCCGCGATTCCGGCCGCGACGCCCGCGGGCGGATCGCTTCGCAGAACTTTGCCGTCGCGGACCATGCGGTAGACGGGCGTGGGATCGCTTGGCCGCGCCGCCGCCATCATCGCCGCGCGCTGCGCCTCGAGCAGTTTCGCCACCGGCGCCTCGCGCAGCGCCGCGATGCGACCGCGGTCGAGCCTGAGCGCCTTCAGCACTTCGTCGGTGACCTTGCGCGCGGCCTCCGGCGCCGCATGCGGCATCACCGGCGCGCTCTGCAGGATCGCGCGGCGGAAGAGCTTCACCGCCTCGGGCATCTCCATCAGCGTCGCGATCGAACCGCCGCCGGCCGATTGGCCGAACAATGTCACGTTCGCCGGATCGCCGCCGAAGCTCGCGGCGTTGTCGCGGATCCATTCGAGCGCCGCGACATGGTCGAGCAGGCCGAAATTGGCGCCGCTGCCCGAACCGGCGAGCTCGGGGACGAACAGGTAGCCGAGCGCGCCGAGCCGGTAGTTCACGCCGATCACGACCGCGCCGCCCGCGCGCGCGAGCTCGGCGCCGGAATAGAGCGGCAGCGATCCGGCGCCGCTCATCCAGGCGCCGCCGTGGAAGAATACCATCACCGGCCGCTTGGCGCCTTCGGCCGGCCAGGGTGCTGCGATCGTGAGCGTCAGGCAATCCTCGCCCTGCGCGAAGTCGACGCGCCCCATCACCCGCTCGAGGCGCGAGGGCAGCTGCGGCGGCGCCGGGCCGTCGCGCGTGGCGTCGCGCACGCCGGCCCAGCCCGGATGCACTTGGGGCGGCGCCCAGCGCCGCGCACCCAGCGGCGGCGCCGCATAGGGCACCCCGCGGAAGACGGCGAGGTCCTTGCCGAGTGCGCCGGCGATCTTGCCTTGCGCGGTGGAGACGATGGCGGTCGTCATGGCGTCAGAGGCCCATCAGCTTCAAGACCGCCTTCGTCATCGGCGTCTTCGCGTCCATCACCTCGTTCCAGGCCGCGAAATGATCCATGCCGGGCAGATCGACCTCGACCACCGGCACGCCCTTGGCCTTCAAGTGCGCCTTGTAGGCCGCCGTCTGCGAGAGGAATCCGGCCGGCTCGGCACCGCCAACGGCGACGACGACGGGGCACTTCACCTTGGGCTCGAGCAGCAGCGGCGAGTTGCGCGCCACCGCGTTGGGCGCGATCTGCAGCCACTCGTTCGTGAACGCGCGCGCGAGCGGCTTCAAATCGTAGATGCCGCTGATCGCGACGGCGCCCTTGATCGCGTCCGGGGGCAGGCCGTAATCGCGCGCCCAATCGGTCGCCAGCATCATGCCGACGAGGTGCCCCCCGGCCGAGTGGCCGCTGATGAAGATGCGATTGGGGTCGGCGTTGTAGAAGCCCGCGTTGCGCCACGCCCAGGCGATGAAGGCGCGGCACTGCTGCACGATGACGTCGAGATGGACGTCGGGGCAGAGCGAGTAGGTATTGACCATCACCGTGGCGCCGGCCGGCTGCAAGGCGGTGGCGACGAAGCTGTTCTCGTCCTTGGTCAGCATTCGCCAATAGCCGCCGTGGAGGTAGAGCATCAGCGGCGCGCCGGGCCTTGCAGCGGGGAACACGTCGCAGACCTCGTCGCGGTGCGGCCCGTAGCGGATGTCGCGGCGCACCGGCAGCTTCTGGCGCGCCGCTTGGCTGAACGTCGTGAAGCCGGGGAGATAGACCTTCTCGAACTTGTCGCCGAGCGGCGCCCGGGCGCTGTAGGCCTTGTCGAGCTCGGCCTGTTCGGCCGGATTGAGCACGTCCATCGTCGCTCCCCCTCGTTCGGCGCCGTCCGCGGCGGCGCTTTACGTTTCGTTTACCGATCCTACACTGCCGGTTTACCACGATGGCCGACATTCGGCGGCATCATGACGCTCGAGCAAGAGCTCGAGCTTCGGGCCGAATTGCGCACCTTGCGCAATTCGGCTGTAAGGCCGGCACCTGCCGGCCGACGTAATAAGCCGCGGGATCGTCGCGGCAAAACACAAGAAAGGACATGCCGCCGATGCGCGCCGCCAACGCTGTTTGCGCCCTCGTGTTCCTCGCCGCTCTTGCCCCCGCCACAGCACTCGCTGAAGCGTCCGACGCGCCGGGCACGCGCGACCATCCGATGATCAAGCGCTACGAGGGCTCCTGGATCCTCGGCTATCAGCAGCGCGAATACACCGATTTCGTCGTCCCGACCGGGCCGCTCAAGGTCGATTATTCCAACCAGGCGCAGCCCTATTCGGTCGAGCGCAGCGTCAAGGCCGAAGGGCGCCACACGCGCGTGCTCTATGTGGTGCCGGTCAAGCGCGCGACCCTCGAAGTCTTGCGCAATTACGCCGAGGCCTTGGAGGCCAAGGGCTTCAAGCGCCTCTATTCCTGCAGCGGCGCGGAATGCGGGGCCGACGGCGGCAACCGCTTCGTCACGCACTGGATGTATCCGCTCGCCAGCACGCAGAAGCTCAAGAACAAGGGGCAGATGAGCGAGTTCGCGCTCAACTTCCCCGACGACGTGCGCTACGTCGCCTATTGGCTCGACCGCCCCGAGGGCGGGGTCTACGTGGCGCTCACCATCGCCGAGAACAAGTTCAACCAGTGGCCGGAAACCTTCGACAAGGTGATGGTGCTGATGGACGTGGTCGAGGTCGGCCGCATGGAACGGCGCATGGTCGACCCCAAGGCCGACGAGATGCAGAGGGGGCTCGACCAGAACGGCAAGGTCGCGCTCTACGGCATCCAATTCGATTTCAACAAGGCCGAGATCAAGCCCGAATCGGCGGCGACGCTGGGCGAGATCGCAAAGCTCCTGAAGGCCAATCCCGCGCTGAAGCTCTACGTCGTCGGCCACACCGACGCCGTCGGCGCCGTCGCCTACAACAAGGACCTGTCCGAGAAGCGCGCCGCGGCGGTGGTGCAGTGGCTCGTGCGCCAGCAAGGCATCGCCGCCGACCGCCTCACGCCGGCCGGCGTCGGCCCGCTCGCGCCCGTCGCGACAAACGCCACCGAAGAGGGCCGCGCGAAGAACCGGCGGGTGGAGCTGGTGGTCAGGCCGTAGCCCAGACTCCGTCCGGCCTCACAGCCGCACGCGCGCGTGGGCGCCGCTGTCGATCGGCAGCACGCGGACCTCTTCGCCCTCGCCGCGGGTGCGCACGGCGCGGAAATCGAACGCGGCGCGCTCGATCACCGGGTCGACGGCGGCGCCCGCCGGCAACGCGCCCATGGCGAGACCGCCCGCATGCGCGAGCCGCGCGGCGATGAAGAGATCGGCGACCGCGCTGGGCGCGTGGCGCAACAGCAGCGAGGCCTCGAGCGCCAAGGCCATGCGCTCGACGAGGTGGCGCGCCGCCATCTCGCCGCCCGCGTCGCCGCGTTTGCCGAGGTCGGCGCCGAGCGACGCGATGAACGCGTCGAAGCGCCTGTCGGCACCTTTGGCGGCGGCGAGCTCGGCCAAGAGCGCGTCGCGCGAATCGGGCTCGCGCTCGAGCGCCCGTAGCACGTCGAGGCAGATCACATTGCCCGAGCCTTCCCAGATGCCGTTCAAGGGCGCGTCGCGGTAGAGCCGCGCCATCGGCCCTTCCTCGACATAGCCGTTGCCGCCGAAGCATTCGAGCGCCTCGAGCACGGTCTGCGAAACGCGCCGGCAGATCCAGTATTTCGCGACCGGCGTCGCAATGCGCGCGAAGGCCGCGTTCTTGCCCGCCTGCGCCTCGTCGAACCCGCGCGCCACGCGCAGCATCAGCGCCACCGCCGCCTCGCACTCGACCGCGAGATCGGCAACGACCGCGCGCATCAGCGGCTGGTCGATGAGGCGGCGCTGGAACGCGCGCCGGTGTTGGACGTGGTGCAGCGCCTGCACGAAGGCAGCGCGCATATAGGCGGCAGAGCCGATCACGCATTCGAGCCGCGTGTGCTGCACCATTTCGAGGATGGTCGCGACCCCGCGCCCCTCGGATCCCACCATGCGCGCCCAGGTACGGTCGTACTCGATCTCGGAGGAGGCGTTGGTCTTGTTGCCGAGCTTGTCCTTCAAGCGCTGGATCAGGAAGCGGTTGCGCGTGCCGTCGGGCAGGAAGCGCGGAACGATGAAGCAGGAGAGCCCCTTCTCGGTGTAGGCGAGCGTAAGGAACGCGTCGCACATCGGCGCCGAGCAGAACCATTTGTGGCCGGTCAGCTCGTATTCGCCGCCGGGCCCGCCGGCGCCGAGTGGCACGGCCTTGGTCGTGTTGGCGCGCACGTCCGAGCCGCCCTGCTTCTCGGTCATCGCCATGCCCATCAACGCGCTCGACTTCTTGGGCGCGGGGATGAAGCGGCGGTCGTATTCCGTGCCGAGCAGGCGCGGCACCCACTCCTCGGCGATGTCCCTCTGCTGGCGCAGCGCGGGCACGGCCGCGAAAGTCATCGCGATCGGGCAGGAGGGGCCCTGCTCGCCCTGGCCGAACAGATAATGGAGCGCCGCGCGCACCACATGCGCGCCTTGCTTGGGCTCGCTCCAGGGCAGCGAATGGAGGCCCGCACCCTTGGCCACGGTCATCAGCTCGTGCCAGGCGTCGGCGAATTCCACCTCGTCGATGCGGTTGCCGAAGCGGTCGTGGGTGCGCAACACCGGCAGCGTCGCGTTGGCCTTCCTGATCGTCTCCTGATAGGCGGCGCTGCCGACGCGGACGCCGAGCGCCGCCACCTCGGCCTTGCCCCAGGCCCCGCCCTCGCGCGCCAAGCCTTCGATCAGCGGCTTGTCGATCGCATAGAGGTTCACATCCGCCAGCGCCGGCGGCTGATTCTCGACCGTGTGCGTCATGGTCATCGCAAACCTCCTAGCGAATCGTCCGCGTTCGGCGCCGCAAAGTGAACAGGGAGACGCGGAGGCGCGGAGAAGAAAGTGAGAGAATAAACGACGGAGGACACGGAGGACACGGAGAAGGGCTCTTTCGCGCGCCATTGGCGCGCAATCCTTTCTTCTTTGTGGTCTCCGTGCACTCCGTGTTTCAAATCTTTCCTCCTTCTCCCCGCCTCCCTGTTCCAACGATCTTCACACCGCCTTGATCTAGGCCAAAACGCTGCGCTTTTCCGCGACGCCGAGCTTTACGGCGACGGCGTCAGCGATGGCGAGGGAGGCGGTGAGGCCGGGAGATTCGATGCCGTAAAGCGCGGCATAGCCAGGCAAACCGGTTTCGCCCGGGCCGTGGATCACGAAATCGGCCGCTGGCGCGTCGGGCGCGCTGATCTTGGGCCGGATGCCACTATAGCCGGGCTGGAGCGCACCGTCGGCCAGCGCCGGCCAGTAGGTGCGGATCGCGGCATAGAATTTCTCGGCGCGGCGGGGATCGACTTCGTAGCGGCGCTCCGTCACCCACTCGACGTCGGGGCCGAAGCGCGCCTGGCCGGCCATGTCGAGCGTCACATGCACGCCCAAGCCGCCTGGCTCGGGCATGGGATAGATGAGCCGCGTGAAGGGCGAGCGGCCGCCCAGCGTGAAATAGCTGCCCTTGGCGAGGTAGGGCCGGGGGATGCGCGCTTCGTCCACGCCCGCGATGCGGCGCGACAACGCCGGCGCATCCAATCCGGCGCAGTTGACCAGCAGGTTGCAGAGAAGTTGCACCGGCGCGGCGCCGCCGGTTTCGACCAATAGGCCGCCTCCGGCCGGCTCGGCGCGCAGCAGCGGCGTCTCGAAGGCGAACACGGCACCGGCCGCCTCGGCCTCGCCCTGGAGCGACAGCATGTAGGCGTGGCTGTCGACGATGCCGGTCGAAGGCGAGAGGAGCGCGGCCGTGCAGCGCACGGCCGGCTCGAGCTTGGCTGCCGCGGCCGAGCCGAGCCAGACGAGATCGTGAACGCCGTTCGCTGCGGCCTTGGCTTTGAGGGCGGCGAGCCCGGCCTCCTCGCGCTCTTTGGTGGCGACGATGAGCTTCCCCAAGCGCTTGTGGGGTATCCCGCGCTCGCGGCAATAGGCATAGAGCGCCTCCTTGCCGGCGACACAGAGCCGCGCCTTCAACGAGCCGGTCGGGTAGTAGATGCCGGCGTGGATGACCTCGGAATTACGCGAGCTGGTCTCGGTGCCGATGGCGTCGGCCGCCTCCACCACCACCACCTCGCGCCCCGCCTGCGCCAGGCGCCGGCCCACGGCGAGCCCGACCACGCCGGCGCCCGCGACCACGCAATCGGCGCGCTCGCTCATGGCGCCGCGGCCGCGCCACCGCCGGCAGTGTGGCGCGCCGGCGACGGTTTGTCGTTTTCATTGACCCTGATCAACGCGGGGCCTTGCTCCATGCGTATCATGCTTTAGGGTAGATAAATTGAGCGCGGCAAGCGGCGCGGCGGGGGCGGGTGCCGCGCGGGGCCGCGAAGCCCGTGTTAACGGGCGGGACCGGATAATGACGGCCATGCCGGCTATCTGGACGCGGCGCAGGCTCCTGGCAGCGGGAGCCGGGATCGGCGCATTTGCAGCGCTGTCCGGGGCCGCGCGCGCCCAGGAAAACAATATCCGCTATTTCCGCATCGGCACCGGCGCCACCGGCGGCACTTACTATCCGATCGGCACCGTGCTGGCGAACGCGATCAGCAACCCACCCGGCTCGCGGCCCTGCGACCGCGGCGGTGCGTGCGGCGTGCCGGGGCTGATCGCGACCGCGCAGACGACGCAAGGCTCGGTGCAGAATCTCGAAGAATTGATGATGGGCCGATTCGATGCGGCGCTGACCCAGGCCGACGTCGCCTATTGGGCCTATCGCGGCGAGGCGATCTACGAGGGCAAGAAGCCCTTCGCCGCGCTCCGCCTCATCGCCACGCTCTATCCCGAACTGGTGCATTTGGCCGTGCGCCGCGATTCCGGCATCGCCGCTGTCGGCGACTTGAAGGGTAAGCGCGTATCGCTCGGCGAGGCGGGCTCGGGCACGCTCGTCCACGCCCGCATCGTGCTTGAGGCGCACGCACTCGCGCCCGAGGATCTGGACTCGGTCTATCTCCGCATCGGCGAAGCGGCGGATGGCCTGCGCCAGGGCAAGCTCGATGCGCTTTTCTTCACCGGCGGCGTGCCGGTGGCCGCCATCGCGGCGCTGGCCGGCGGCACCGAGGTGGCGCTCGTCCCGATCGCGGGCGCGCCCACCCAACCGCTGCTCCGCCGCTATCCCTATTTCAACACCGCGACTATCTCCGGGGCCGAATACAAGGGCGTGGTCGACACGCCGAGCCTGTCGGTCAACACGCTCTGGGTCGTCGACGCCAAGTCCGACGAAGAGCTCATCTACGGCATCACCAAGGCGCTGTGGCACCCCAACACCAAGGCGCTGCTCGAAAGGGGCCACCCCGCGGGCAAGCAGATCACGCTCGAGCGCGCGGTCGAGCCCTCGCCGATCCCGTTCCATCCCGGCGCCGAACGCTACTACCGCGAGATCGGCAAGCTCCCCGGCCCCAAGGCCAACGGCTCCGCGCCGCAGCAGGGGGATGGGCGGAACTAACCGGCACAAATCCCGCCGCCCGAGCCCCCTCAGTCCGGTGCTGCGCACTGGACAGCTCCCCCTCAAGGGGGAAGCGAAGTTCACGCGAACATCGAATTTGAGCGATTTTCAGAATCTCGGCCCAGCGCCGCTCCCCCTGAGGGGGTTCTCGCCGCAGCACGCGCGACCGCCGCTCAAATCTCGTCCTTCTCGATCACCCACGTCTCTTTGAGCGCGGCCTCGCGCCAAGCATCCAAAGCCGGCCATTCCCACATGGCCTCGCAATAAGCCGAGGCGTTGCCGTCCATCGAAACGCGATAGCTCGTGAAGCGGCTCACCACCGGCGCATAGAAGCAGTCGGCGAGCGTCAGGTGGCCGAATAGATAGGGCCCGCCGGCGCCGTGCGCCTTGCGGCAATCGCGCCAGATCTCCATGACGCGGTCGATGTCGCGCTGCGCGTCGTCGTTCCAGCCCGGCGAAGGGCGGTCGCGGTGCATGTTCATCGGCAGTTGCACGCGCAGCGCGGCGAAGCCGGAATGCATCTCCGCCGCCACCGAGCGCGCCAGCGCGCGGGCGGCGGGATCGGCCGGCCACAGCTTGCGGTCGGGAAAGCGCTCGGCGAGATATTCACCGATCGCCATCGTGTCCCAGATCACGAGCAACCCGTCCTTCAAGGTCGGCACGCGGCCCGACGGCGAGAATTTCCGAAATCGCGCGGTACGGTCGGGCTCGTCGAGACGCACCAGCGCCTCGTCGAATTCGATGCCGGCAAGCTTGCAGGCAAGCCAGCCGCGCAGCGACCACGAGGAATAATTCTTGTTCCCGATCCACAGCGTGTATTGCGCCATCGCCACCCTCCGTGCCGCCGCGACACATGCGCGACCGCGCGCCCCCGCGCAAGCACTTACTTGGGACGGCGCGGTGACGTGAACAGGGAGGCGGGGAGAAGGAAGGATTGAACCACGGAGATGAGGTGATTGCGGTTCGGTGGCTGTCCTCCAGACTGAAGGTGCAAACGGGGTGCGCGTGGTGCGGCCCCAAGCAACAGTGGAGGACAGCCGTGAAGTACTTTGCCGGTTTGGATGTGTCGAT
>DATBLL010000215.1:0-9600 GCA_036555425.1 Alphaproteobacteria bacterium
CCCGCTTCATCCACCACGCAGATCGATGTCTCTTCCATCGACACATCCAAACCGGCAAAGTACTTCACGGCTGTCCTCCGCTGTTGCTTGGGGCCGCACCACGCGGACCCCGTTTGCACCTTCAGTCTGGAGGACAGCCACCGAACCGCAATCACCTCATCTCCGTGGTTCAATTTCCTTTCTTCAGCAGGATGAAGACACATGCTCAAAGGCAAAGTGGCAATCGTTACCGGTTCCACCAGCGGCATCGGCCTCGCCATCGCCCGCGCGCTCGCCAAAAACGGTGCGGACGTGATGCTGAACGGCTTCGGCGAGGCGCAGGCGATCGAGAAGACGCGCGCCGGCATCGAGGCGGAGTTCGGCGTGAAGGTCGGCTGGAGCGGCGCCGACATGTCGCAGCCCGCGGCGGTGACGGGCTTGGTCGACTACACGGTCCGGCGCCTGGGCGGTATCGACATCCTCTGCAACAACGCCGGCATCCAGCACACGGCCTCGGTCGAGCGCTTTCCGCCCGAGAAATGGGACGCGATCATCGCGGTCAATCTCTCGGCCGCGTTCCACGCGACGCGCGTGGCCGTTCCGCACATGCGCAAGAAGGGCTGGGGCCGCATCGTCAACACCGCGTCGGTGCACGGCCTCGTCGCCTCGGTCGAGAAGGCGGCCTATGTCGCCGCCAAGCACGGGCTCGTCGGCTTGACCAAGGTCGTGGCGCTCGAGACGGCGGGCAGCGGTATCACCTGCAATGCGTTCTGCCCCGGCTGGGTTCTGACCGAACTCGTCCGCCCGCAGATCGAGGCCCGCGCCGGCAAGGTGGGCGGCGATTTCGAGGCGGGCGCGCGCGATCTTCTGGCCGAGAAACAGCCCTCGAAGCAGCTCGTGACCGTCGATCAACTCGCGGCCTACATCTTGTTCCTCTGCTCGGATGCAGCCGCGCAGGTCACCGGCACGGCGCTTCCGCTCGACGGCGGATGGACGGCGCAGTAGCGGCTCTGCACCGCTCCGCTGCCCTCACGGCGCGGCTGAGCGCTGGGCGGAAGGCGTTGCCGCGGACGCCGCTTTGCCTTTCGCGGTCTCTTCCTTCTCCTTGGCCTCGTAGTAGGCGGGCGTGAACTTGAGCTCCCAGCGCTGGAGGAACGCGCGCACCTTTTCGCTGAGGCGCTCGGACGGCCGCTTGCCGGCGCGGTCGTAGTGCGAGGCGTAAGTCCGTAATACCGGGCCCGCGACCGGCAGCTTCGCCAGCCACAGGACTGGCGGACGCAGTACCGCGCGCGCGGCCCCGATCGTTCCCGTGACGGCGCCGTCGACGGCGGAGACAACCGCTTGCCAGGGACGGACGAGGCCCGCCGCCGCGGCCGCGCGGCCGATGGCGGCGGCGGCGCGATCCGCCGCATCTTCGGTCTGGCCGAAGCGGTATCGCGTCTTCCGCACGAGATAGAGACCGACGATGAACCGCCAGACCCGCGCGAGCGCCTGAACGACGAGGTGTTGCTTGGCCTGCGGCCAGGCCGCCGGATAGGCCGGCAGCATCAGGAGCTTGCTCTTGGCCAGGACGGCGGCCACCACGTGGAACACCTGCATCCACTTCGGCAGCGAAGCGGCGTCGGCGATGAGCCAGGCGTGGACGGCGGTCGCGGCCATGAAGGAAACCGGCATCCACACCAGCGCCGCCACGATGACGAGCAAGGCGCCACCCGGCGAGAGCTTGCGGCAGGTCTTGAAGACCCAGGCCATCCCGTCTTCGAACAGGTGATGCAACCATTCCTCGAACGCGCGATAGCTCACCTTGCGCCTGAGCCACGACCAGCCGCGCGCCACCGCCTCGCGCCAATTCTGCCGCCGCGCGCCGGGAAGGGGCAGGTATCTGATCACGAAGCGGAGCAGCGCCGAGACGCCGTCGCCGAGAATGCGGAACGTGAACAGCACGAACCGCGCCACTTGCAGCAGGATCGGGAAAATGTCGTCGACGATGCGGACCAGCAGCCGCCAGGCCCAGCGCAGCACCGTTTTCGCCGCGACCCCGATCACGACCAGCGGCAGGATGACCGCGTCGGCGATGCCCGCGCCGAAGCGTTCGTTCACTTCGCTCGGTTGACGCTCGTCGTGCAATGCCCTGCCCTTCGGCGCTCGCAAATTCCGCGCCGCCCCTGTCGGCAGCGCCGGCTCACGAGCGGCACGAATTGAGGCCTTATAGGGCAAGGCGCGCCCCAAATGGGGCGAAAATCCGGAAAATTTACCGATAGTTTACGTCCAGATAACCGATGCTTTACCCGGCGCGGCTATGTTTACCCCTGCGAGCACAGCTATCGTAGACCTGAAAACGATCTGCGATGCGTGTTTCCTCCCTGACATGCGCCTTGACCGCGGCGCGGGCCCCCTCCCCCCGCCGCGGTCTTTTTTATTGCGCGAGGACCAGCGGCGCGAGCGCGCGGCGCAGCGCCTCGGGCAGCGCAACCGGCTTGCGCGTGGCGCGATCCACATAGACGTGCACGAAATAGCCGGTGGCGGCGGGATCGTCCTCGCCGACGCGGAAAATGCCGATCTCGTAGCGCACCGAGGTGTTGCCCAGCCGGCCCACGCGCATGCCGGCGTCGATGGGCTCGGGATAGGTGAGCTCCTTCTTGAAGGTGCAGAGGCTTTCGACCGCGAGGCCGATCACCGTGCTGTTCGCGATGTCGAGCGCGCCCTTATCGATCAAGTAAGTGTTCACGACCGTGTCGAAATACGAATAGTAAACCACGTTGTTGACGTGGCCATAGATGTCATTGTCGCTCCAGCGCGTCGGTATGCGCTGAAAGTGGCGATAGCGGGCGCGGGTCTCGGTGGGTTTCTCGGCGGAATTGGCCATCGGCGTCCTTCTCGTAGGGGGGAGCTCGGCGCGCCCTCTCTCCGCAGTCGAAGCTTCTGATGTGGAATCGCGGGGCGCGCAGCGCGCCCCTACGGCGTCGACGCCTTACCCCTTCGCCAGACTCTTGATCGCCGAGGCGGCCGCGATCTTGCCTTCGCCCGTGTATTGCTCGTGGTTCGCCTCGATCTCGTTCATGCGGTAGAGATAGTTCACCATCACGCCGCAGGACTGGGCGAGACCCTTCGCCGACGTGTCGGCGAGCCAATCGAGCTGCTCGACGCGCGCGCCGTTGGTCAGATGGAAATGCGCGACCGGATCGAGCGCCTTGCCGTCGGCGCGCTTCTCCGTCACGAGATAGCGCGCGGCGAGGCGCAGCAGCGGCGCTTCGAGTGCCGCGGCGAGCACGCGATTCCTGTGCCATTCGGGATTGCGCACCAGGGCCAGCGGGTGCTGGCTGCCGTCGCCGCGCTTCGGCAGCGCGCGCTTCTCGGCGGCGGTCAGCATCGCATCTCCGTCCTGGGTCTTCAGCCATTTGGCGAATCCCGGGAGCGGCGACAGGGTCGAGAAGCGCTTCAGCTGCGGGAACTCGCGCGCCAGGCGCTCGACCACCTGCTTGATGAGGAAGCCGCCGAAGCTGATGCCGGCGAGGCCCTTCTGCGCGTTCGAGATCGAATAGAAGATCGCCGTGTCGGCCTTGCCGGGGTCGAGCACCGGCGCGTTGGGATCGAGCAGCGGCTGGATCGCACCGGCGATGCCGTCGGTCAGCGCCACCTCGACGAAGATGAGCGGCTCGTCGGGCATGCGCGGATGGAAGAACGCGAAGCAGCGCCGGTCCGAGTCGAGCCGGTTCTTCAGGTCGCTCCAGCTTGCGATCTCGTGCACCGCCTCGTAGGCGATGAGCTTCTCCAAGAGGCTCGCCGGCGAATCCCAGGTGATGCGGCGCAATTCGAGGAAGCCCACGTCGAACCAGCCGCGCAGCAGGCCGGTGAGATCGTCGAGCAGACCCTGGAAGACAGGATCGCGCTCGGCCAGCTCCATGATCGTGGCGCGGAGATCGACCAGGAACTTGACGCCTTGCGGCAGCGCGTTGAAGCGCGTCAGCAGCTTCAGGCGCGGCGAATCGAGCGCCGCCGCGAGGAGCGCCGAGGCCTTGCGCCGCTCGGCGGCGTTCGGCGCCGTGCGCACCGCCTCGGCCGCCGAGACGATCGGCTGCACGGGCGGATCGAACTCCTCGGCCAGCACGCGCAGGAAGGCCTCGCGCTCGGCCGGCGCGAGCCCCAAATATTCGTGTCCCAGCGCCGCCGTGCGCGCGCGCGCCGCCACCTCGCCGCCGGGGCCCTCGAGCGCTTCCTGCATGCGGTCGCGCAGCCGCTGCTTCAAGCGATCCTCGGGCGGCGGCACCTCGCCGGCGATGGCGCGCCAGGCGGCACCCAGCTTGCCGAGCGCGCGGTCGACGAGATTCGCCGTATCGGGCGGGCGCGGCAGCGCGGGAAGTGCGGGCTTGGCCTCGCTCATAGCAGCGATCTTAGCGCATCGAGCGTGCGGCCGGGCTGCTCGGTCATCATCATGTGCCCCGCCTGCTCGATGACGATCGTCTTGGCGCCGGGAATGGCCGCGAGCGGCGCCGCGGCCTTCGCCGGCGACATGCGGTCGTTGCCGCCGAGCACGAGCACGGTCGGAACCTTGACCTTCTGCACCGCTGCGGCCGAGCCCTTGTAACGGTCGCAGGCGCGCAGATCGATGCCGACGACGCCCCTACGCCCATGCTCGAGGAGGCGCAGCGTGCCGCCCGCCATCCAGGTGCCGGGGGCCTCGGCGCCGCCGATCTGCGCGCGCCGGCCGAGCCCCCAGGCGGTGATCAGTTCGTAGGCCAGGTGCTCGCCGGCGAGCGCCGGGTTCAGCAGCTTTTCGCTCACTGGCATTTCCGCCGCGCAACCGCAGAGCGCCAGCGCGCGCACGCGCTCGGGCCGCCGCGCGGCCGCTTCGAGCGCCACCAGCGCGCCCATCGAATGGCCGGCCAGGGCCGCGGACCAGACGCCCGCGGCATCGAGCAGCGCGAACACCCAATCGGCGAGCGCGTCGATGGCTTCGAGCGCCGGCCCGTCGGAACGTCCATGTCCGGGGAGATCGACCGCGAGCACGCTGCGCCCGTGCCACGCGAACCAGCGCGTCTGCAGCGCCCAGACCGTGTGATCGCAGCCCGCGCCGTGCAGGAACACGACCGCCGGCAGGGCCGGATCGAACGCCTTGCCGCCCGTCGCCGCGTAGACTTTCTTCCCCTGAACCTGAAATTCCATTTGCGCTGCCCGAGCCTCTTTTTATGTCGGCGAAATTAACAAGAGCCGAGGAGTCGGGGAGAAGAAAAGAACGAAAACCACGGAGAACACGGACGACACGGAGAAAAAATATTCGTGCGCCAAGGGCGCGCAAGGCCCAATTCTCCGCGTCCTCCGTGGTTCACTCTCTTTCTCCCCGACTCCTGTTCATTCGTTGCTGTCACTTCACTCCGCCGCCATGCGGCGGGGCTGGGAGGCGCGGAGCGCACGCGACAGATCCTCGACAAGATCCTCGGGATCTTCGAGGCCGACCGAGAGCCGGATGAGCTCTTCGCCGATGCCGGCGGCCTTGAGCGCCGCCGCGTCCATCTGCTGGTGCGTGGTGCTGGCGGGATGGATGACGAGCGATTTCGCGTCGCCGACATTGGCAAGATGGGAGAAGAGCTGCAGCGATTCGATGAAGCGCCGGCCGGCCTCGCGCCCGCCCTTGATGCCGAAGCTGAAGATCGAGCCGCAACCTTTCGGCAGCAGCTTCTTCGCGCGCTCGTGATCGGGATGCGAAGGCAGCTCGGGATAGCTCACCCACTCGACCGCGGGATTCTCGCTCAAGAATTCGGCGAGACGCCGCGCATTGGCGACGTGGCGCGGGACGCGGAGATGCAGCGTCTCGACGCCCTGCAGGATGTAGAACGCGGTCTGCGGCGACATGGTGGCGCCGAAATCGCGCAGGCCCTCGGCGCGCGCGCGCATGATGAAGGCGGCGGGCCCGAATTCCTCGGCGAAATCGAGGCCGTGATAGCCGGCATAGGGCTCGGTCAAGGTCGGGAACTTGCCCGAAGCCTCCCAGTCGAACTGCCCGGAATCGACGAGCGCGCCGGCGATGGCGATGCCGTGGCCGCCCAAAAACTTCGTCGCCGAGTGGATCACGAGATCGACGCCGTGCTCGAAGGGCCGGCAGAGATAGGGTGTCGCGAAGGTGTTGTCGATCATCAGCGGCACGCCGGCATCGTGCGCGATCTTGGCCACCGCCGGGAGATCCATGACCTCGAGGCCGGGGTTGCCGAGCGTCTCGCCGAAGACGAGGCGGGTTTCGGCGCGCATGGCGCGCCCAAACCCGTCGGTGTCGCGCGGATTGACGAACGTCGTCGCGATGCCGAAGCGCGGCAGCGTGTGGGTGAAGAGATTGTGGCTGCCGCCGTAGATCGAGGCGGATGAGACGATGTGGCCGCCCTGCCCCACCAAGGTCGCGATGCCGAGGAAGAGCGCCGCCTGCCCGCTCGCCGTGGCGACGCAGCCGACGCCGCCCTCCAAGGCCGCGAGGCGCTCTTCGAGGACCGCCACGGTCGGGTTGGAGATGCGCGAGTAGATGTGGCCCGCGCGCTCGAGGTTGAAGAGCGCCGCGGCGTGGTCGGTGTCGCGGAACACGTAGGACGTCGTCTGGTAGATCGGCACGGCGCGGGCGCCGAACTGCGGATCGGGATGCTGCCCGGCATGCAGCGAAAGCGTGTCGAATTTCGCGAACTCGGCCATGGCGGCCTCCTCGGCGCGGGGAACGTCGGTGCTGGCGCAGAGTGGCCGCCGCGCGCGCCGCCGGTCAAGCGCCGCGACGCCGCTTGACCGCCGGGCGGCGCGATGCGACGATTCGCGAAACTGCAATGCGGAGGTTGCCATGCGTCTCCGGATCGCGCTTGCCGCCCTCGGCGCCGCCGCCGCGCCCGGCGCGGCCTCGGCCTCGCCGCAAATCCTTGCGCTGCTCTCGACCGACGGCCCGGTGCCGCTGCATTGCCAGGGCGCCGTGTGCACGGCGGAGCTCAGCGCCTTCTGCCTCGAGAAAGAGCGCGCGACGCCGGCGACCGGCACGGTCTACCGCGCGGCACCCCGGGCCACGATCGTGCTGCTCGTCACCGCCGCGGACGGCAGCGTGCGCGAGATCGACGGCAGTGCGCTGGCGCAATTCGCGAGCCTGCGCGACATGACGGCGGTGCGCGTCACCATCGACCGGCGCGCGCTCGGCGACGATGTCGAGCGCATCGCGCTCCGCGCGGGCACCAACGTTTCGCTGCTGCCGGCGCCGCTGCCGAATGACGGGCGCCCGCACAGCGCCGCTGAGATCGCACGCGCCACCGGCACCTTGCGCGCCGACGGGGCACTCCGGGTCGACGCCAGCCCCGAAGCCGGCGTGGCGCGCGGGCTCGCGCGCGCGCTCGATTCGTTGCGCTTCGAGGATGAGACGGCGGCGCTCTGGCACGCGGGTGCTGCCGCCGGCGCCGTGCGCGCCTGCGCGGCGGATGTGGCGGCGGTGAAGGCAAGGCGGAAGGACATCATCGGCGTGCATGGCCATTGGACCGGGCGCGGCATCGTCGGCGAGCCATCGCTCAAGTCCTGCCTCGAAGAGGCGCATGCGGCGCTGATGACGCGCCTCAACCAGCGCTACTGGCGCGGCGAAACGCCGCCCGCGCCGGCTGCCAAGACGGCGCCGCGCATATAGCGGACGCGCGCGGCGCGCCGCTGCGCTAACGCGGCGCATGGAGCTGCCTTGAGCTCGCCCGGATTTCCCGGCATCCATGGCCGTGTTTTGGGCCCTCCAGCGGCCCGGCCTGCCACGTGCCTGAGGATCGACACCCCATGACGACCGGCCCTTCGCGCCGCGCTGTGCTCGTGAACGCGTGCGCCTTGCCCCTTCTCGCCACGTTTGCCGGGCGCGTGGCCCGCGCCGAAACCGCCACCGGATTGCGCTTCGGCCCGCCGCAGCCCTTCAGCTTCGAGCGGCTCAAGGACGAGGCCAAGCGCCTGGCGGGAACGCCGTTCGTCGCGCCGCCGCCGCGCGCCGCCGACGTGCTCGACAAGCTCGACTACGACGACCACAACACGATCCGCTTCAACGCCGGCCGCGCGCTCTGGGCCGAGGGCGGCGGGCCGTTCCCGATCCAGTTCTTCCATCTCGGCAAGTGGTTCAAGTCGCCAGTCTCCATTTACGCGGTCGAAGGCGGCGAGGCGCGCGAGGTTCTCTACGCGCCGGACTTCTTCACCTTCACGCGCGAGCGCTGGGACGAGAAGCTGCCGCGCGACATCGGCTTCGCCGGCTTCCGCGTGATGGCGCCGCCGCCCCAGACGGACTGGCTCGCCTTCCTCGGCGCCGCCTATTTCCGCAGCTCCGGTGCCCTCGACCAATACGGCCTCTCGGCGCGCGGCGTCGCCATCGACACCGCGATGCCGACGCCCGAAGAGTTTCCGCGCTTCACCAAATTCTGGCTCGCGCCGGTCGCCGGCGTGCCCAACGCCATCGCCATCCACGCGCTCATGGACGGGCCCAGCGTCGCCGGGGCCTTCCGCATGCTCGCCGCCAAGGCCGGCAACGTGGTGATGGACATCGAATGCGCGCTCTATGCGCGGAAGGACATCGCGCGCATGGGCGTGGCCCCGCTCACCTCGATGTTCTGGTACGGCAAGAGCAGCCGCCCGCTCGCGGCCGACTGGCGCCCGCAGATCCACGACAGCGACGGGCTTTCGCTCTGGACCGGCTTGGGCGAGCGCATCTGGCGCCCGCTCAACAACCCGCCGACGGTGCGCACGAGCTCGTTCCTCGACAAGGATCCCAAGGGCTTCGGCCTGCTGCAGCGCGACCGCAATTTCGAGAACTACCAGGACGACGGCGTCTTCTACAACAAGCGCCCGAGCGTGTGGGTGGAACCGGTCGGCGATTGGGGCGAAGGCGCCGTGCAGCTGGTCGAGATCCCGACCGACGACGAGATCCACGACAACATCGTGGCCTATTGGGTGCCGAAGGCGGCGGTCACGCGCGGCTCCCAATGGTCGTTCCGCTATCGCCTGCATTGGGTGGGCGAGGAGCCGTTCGCGCCGCCGGTGGGGCGCGTGGTCGCCACCTGGACCGGCATGGGCGGCCGCCCCGGCCAGCCGCGGCCCAAGAACAAGCGCAAGATCGTCATCGATTTCGAGGGCGGGCCGATCGCCGATCTCCCCGAAAAGGCACGCGAGACGGTCGAGGTCGTGGTGACGCCCGCGGGCGGCACGGTCGACAACGTCTACAGCCACCGCGTCGTCGGCACCAAGCGCTGGCGCGCCTTCGTCGATGTCGCCGCGGCCGGGCGCGAGCCGGTCGATCTCCGCCTGTTCCTGCGCCAGGGCGGCCGGCCCCTCACCGAAACCTGGCTCTGGCAATACATTCCGCGCGATTGAGCCTCGCCGGCGCGCCCAAGAGAGCCGCCGCCGCGCCGCGCGCGGGCCTTGGCACCGGGGATGGCGCTCGCTATGTATCCCCTCCTCCGCGGAAGGGTGCCAGAGTGGTCGAATGGGCCTGACTCGAAATCAGGTGTACTGCTTTGCGGTACCGTGGGTTCGAATCCCACCCCTTCCGCCATTTGCCTAGCCCCAGAAATTCTCTATCTGCGATAGGCATCCGCGCGAATGGCCCACAATTTGGTCGTTTCACGTGTGGGAGCGGAACCTCGCTGTTTCGGC